>CALGEF010000225.1 GCA_937881755.1 uncultured Acidobacteriota bacterium | reverse complement strand
CGCCGCCTCAACGAGCAGCTCTTCTGCGGTCACGATCAGGATCGGATCGGCGACCGCTTCGAAGATCATCTTGTAGCGGCCTTCGGCCTTGCGCAGGCGCGCATAGTCACGCTCGATATCCTGCTGCGCCTTGACGAGGCGCTGCTGGAGCTCCGAGATTTCCCGCAGGTCCCGGCCGAGGGCGATCACGGGGCCCCTGGCCGGTGTTTTCACGGCGCGGTAGGAGACCGGCACGTCGCGCACGCCGCCCGACGGGTGGTTCACCTGGCGCGGGCGCACCGGCGCGGCATTGTCGCCGGCGCTCAGCAGGGCTTCGATTTTTGTGCGGCTGTCGGAGGAGACGGTGTCGATCCACGGCCGGCCAATCCAGCCATTGGCAAACCCGCTGCGGCGCAGGTCTTCCGAGGCAATGGCAACGTCTTTTACCAGGCCATTCTCGATGATGACGGCAATGTCCGAGGACTGTTCGATGAGGCTGGCAACTGTCTGCGCATCAAGGCCTGACAGATGTTTCTCCGCTTCCCGGAACGAGGATCTTGGGGGCGACGAGTGCGACGAAGCATCCATTATCGATCCAAACAGACTGCGAGCTACCTCGTCAGGCCCTAGCAGTATGGCAATCACATTGCCAACATTTTCCTTGCAAGTTCCGGTGCGTCCAGGCCGCGCCCAGCGATACCATCTGCGCCGATTTCGTGTGCAATGTGCGGCGACTGTTCAAAAATCTGCCCACCGACCACCAGCTTGACGGCCGGATTTTTTGAAGCCTTTCGCATCGCCTTGATGAGACGCGTGATGCCATCTGCCGCGCCGTCATGCGAAATGGAGAGGCCCGCCATGTCGTAACGGCTCGATGCCATCAGCGCGGTGATCGTGGCGGCGTCGCCGCTCGTCTCTGTCGTTACCGACCAGCCTTGCTTGCGGAAAAGTTCACCGGCCATCAGCACCCCGAAGACATGCTGTTCGCCCGGTGCGACGGCGATCAGGATGGTGGGGGCCTCGGTGGCTTCCGGCTTGGCCGGTGTGTCGGACTGTTCGGAAATCCGGTGCAGCGCCTCGTGCAGGCGGCAGAGGCCGATGGTGACATCGACGAAGCTGACCTGATCGTCGCTCCAGAGTTCGCCAAGCTCGCGGGCGGACCAGGCGAACAGTTCCATCAGGATGGTCTCGGGAGCGCGCCCGTGAGTGAGATAGGCATCGGCGAGGTCGCCGGCCAGCGCGCCGTCGTCCGACAGCAGCGCCGTGATAAAGGCGTGGCGTTCCGGCGGGGAGAAGGTGGCGTGCTCATCCCCGGGCGCCGTGCGCACCAGGGTCAGATGGCTTTCCGGCACGCGGCTGGCGACGACCAGGCGCGGAATGATCTCGGCTTGCAGGGCCGCGAAAAGTTCAGGTTCTTCGGAGGCGGGTCGCTTCAGAACGGTATCGGCGCCAAGCTGGCGCCAGAGGCCGACCAGGAACGGAATGGGCCTGACGACGAACTCCGGCTCTGAACCATCTCTGGGCCTGCGGCCCATTTCCTGGTTGAGTTCCATACGCGTCCTCCTCCTGGCCATGTGCCGTACACACGCGTAAGCTGCGCGCCCGAAGCCCGGCCTTGTTGATCATCCTATGTGCCGCACCCTTTGGGCTCCGGCAGAACCTCTCGCTGACCCGATCATCCGAACCCGGATGTAAGCCATTTGACGGATGTGCTCGGGAGCGCACAGGACCGTATATTTCTAAGGTGGCCAGCCTGCCTTCACAACGCCTTAGTCGTTAACGCTTTTTGCCACTTCACTCGTGTTGGTAGCATGTGTTTTTAGCCAAATCTATCCAAATCCGAGTATTTCGACAAAAAACTCCGGGGGCCACGCGAAAAGTGTCAATCCAGATAGTCGTCAACAAAGATTGACATCACCATCCTGGGCGCTATCGTCGGGCCTGAATGACAAGTGGGAGTGTCACGTTTCGTGGCGATGTTTGACGAACCCATCAAGGCAGGGAGGGGGGCGCCGCTGTATACAGCCGAGCAGCGTGCGCGCCGCGACTCCTCTCCCTGGACACTCGTCCAGGGTGTGCTTGCGCCGCTCCAGTTCCTTGTATTTTCCGTAAGTGTCTTCCTGGTCGTCCGTTACCTGATGACCGGCGAGGGGCTGGCCATCGCCACCGCCTCTATCGTCCTGAAAACATTTATACTTTACGCGATCATGGTGACCGGCGCGATCTGGGAAAAAGAGGTTTTCGGCAAGTATCTCTTCGCTGATGCGTTCTTCTGGGAAGACGCCTTCTCGATGATCGTGATTGCTCTGCACACGTTCTATCTCGTGATGTTGCTGGGCGGCATCGGCTCACCGGTTCTTCAGCTCACCGTCGCGCTCGCCGGCTACGCCGTCTACGTCATCAACGCCGCCCAGTTCATCTGGAAGCTTCGTCTCGCCCGGCTTGAAACAGCCCACACACAAGGGGCTGCCGCTTGACCCAACTGATTCCCCCGCTCGCCGCCAAAGCCCTGACGGACTGCGCCGCGCCGCCGCCCGCACGAGTAGTGCTGCGTGAGCGAGGCCAGCGAGAAGTGTTCTGCGGGCTCACCTCCATCATGTGGCTGCACCGCAAGATGCAGGACGCGTTCTTTCTGATTGTCGGCTCGCGCACCTGCGCGCATCTGATGCAATCGGCAGCCGGCGTGATGATCTTCGCTGAGCCGCGCTTCGCCACCGCCATCATCGAGGAACGCGACCTCGCCGGCATGGCGGACATCAATGAAGAGTTGAACAAGACCGTTTCGCGCCTCCTCGAACGCCGGCCGGAGATCAAGCTGCTATTCCTGGTGGGCTCGTGCCCGTCGGAAGTGATCAAGCTGGACCTTGGCCGCGCCGCAGAACGGCTTTCGATGGCCTATTCACCGCGTGTGCGGATCCTCAACTATTCCGGCAGCGGTATTGAGACGACCTTCACTCAAGGCGAAGATGCGTGCCTGACCGCCATGGTGCCGGAGCTGCCGCACACCCATGCGGCCGAGCTGATCGTCGTCGGCGCGCTGGCGGATGTGGTCGAAGACCAGTTCGAACGGATCTTCGAGGCGCTCGGCATTGGCCCCGTGCATTTCCTGCCGAGCCGGAAGCCGGGTCACATGCCGCCGGTCGGGCCGAACACGAAATTCCTGCTCGCCCAGCCCTGGTTGCGCGACACCGCCCGCACGCTCGAAGCGCGCGGCGCGGCGCACCTTCCGGCGCTGTTTCCGCTCGGCGCGGAAGGAACGACCTCCTGGCTCAAGGCTGCCGCCGATGCGTTCGGCGTTTCGGCAGAGCGCTTCCACGCGGTCACGGAAATGCCGCGCGCCCGCGCCACCCGCGCGCTCGCCCGTTATAATGAAACGCTGGCCGGCAAGTCGCTGTTCTGCTTTCCGGATTCGCAGTTGGAAATTCCGCTCGCGCGTTTCCTGTCGCGTGAGCTAGGCATGACGCTGGAAGAAGTCGGCACGCCCTACCTGCACAGCGTGCATATGGCGGACGAGCTGGCGCTGCTGCCGGCCGATGTGCGCATCAGCGAAGGCCAGGACGTCGACCTGCAGCTTGACCGCTGCCGCGACGCGCGCCCCGATATCACGCTCTGTGGGCTTGGCCTCGCCAACCCGCTTGAAGATGAGGGCCTGACGACCAAATGGTCGATAGAGCTCGTTTTCACCCCCATTCAGGGATACGAACAGTGCGGCGACCTTGCCGAACTGTTTGCCCGACCGCTTATCCGGCGCACGAGGCTCGCAGTCTGATGCAACTGACCGTCTGGACTTATGAAGGCCCCCCGCATGTCGGCGCGATGCGCGTCGCCACCGCCATGGAAGGCCTCCACTATGTGCTGCATGCGCCGCAGGGTGATACGTATGCGGACCTTCTGTTCACGATGATCGAGCGGCGCGCCAAGCGTCCGCCGGTGACCTATACGACGTTCGAGGCGCGCGACCTTGGCTCCGACACCGCCGAGATTTTCAAGCGTGCGGCGAAGGATGCCTATGAGCGCTTCCGGCCGCAGGCGATGATCGTCGGCGCGTCCTGCACGGCCGAGCTGATCCAGGATGATCCGGGCGGCCTGACCAAGGCGCTGGACCTGCCGATCCCGGTGATCCCGCTGGAGCTGCCGTCCTATTCCAAGAAGGAAAACTGGGGCGCTTCCGAAACCTTCTACCGCCTCGTGCGCGGCCTCGCCGCCGAGCAGCCGAAACGTCCGCCGAACCGTCTCAGCCGCCCGATCTGCAACGTGCTGGGCCCGACGGCGCTAGGCTTTCGTCACCGCGATGATGTGCGCGAGATCACGGGCCTGCTGTTCCAGCTGGGAATCGATGTGAACGTCGTTGCCCCGCTCGGCGCGACGCCGCAGGACCTGACGCGCCTTCCCGCCGCAGACTTCAACGTCTCGCTTTATCCGGAGATCGCCGATGTGGCCGCCCGTTTCCTTGAGAAGGAATTTGGCCAGCCCTATACCAAGACCATTCCGATAGGTGTTGGCGCGACGAATGATTTCATCGTCGAAGTCTGCGGTCTGGCCGGCATCGAAGTGCCTGATCTTTCGGCCTTTGCCAGCAACATGCCCTGGTGGTCGCGCTCGGTTGACTCGAACTACCTCACAGGCAAGCGCGTCTTCATCTTCGGCGATGGCACGCATGCGCTCGCCGCGGCCCGTGTTGCGGCGGATGAGCTGGCGTTCACGGTCGTCGGTCTCGGCTGCTATAACCGCGAGTTTGCGCGCCCGGTGCGAGAAGCGGCAACCGAGCTGGGCCTCGAAGCGCTGATCACCGAAGACTATCTCGAAGTCGAAGCCGCCATTGCCCGCCTGCAGCCGGAACTGATTCTCGGCACGCAGATGGAGCGGCACATCGCCAAGCGGCTCGGCATTCCGTGTGCAGTCATTTCCGCGCCGGTGCACGTGCAGGATTTCCCGGCGCGTTACGCCCCGCAGATGGGTTTCGAAGGCGCCAACGTGCTCTTCGACACCTGGGTCCACCCGCTTATAATGGGGCTCGAGGAGCACCTGCTCGGCATGTTCCGGGAGGATTTCGAGTTCAATGATTCGGCCGGGGCTTCGCATCTGGGCGGACATGGCGCGGCCGAAAAAGTCAGTGACGCCGTGGCGGCCTCTGAGCAGGCGGGGGAAGGGGCCATCGCCGCCCTGCACTGGGCGCCGGAAGCCGAGAACGAACTGAAGAAGATCCCGTTTTTTGTGCGCGGCAAGGCGAAGCGGAATACCGAAGCCTTCGCCCGCGACAAGCATCTCGAGACCATAACGCTCGAGACCCTCTATGATGCAAAGGCGAGCTATGGCCGCTAAGCGCGCAACCCTGGTCGACATGACGCCCGTCCGGGTCGTCATCCTGTCGCTCGATTCCCACCTCGGCATGGCCATCCGCGCCGCCGAGGCGGAACTGCGCCGGACGCATCCGAACCTGTCGCTGGCGTTTCATCCGGCCTCGGAATTTGATCGCCAGTCCAAGGCGCTCGCCCGCGCCATCGAGGATATCGGCAAGGCGGATTTCGTGCTCGCTTCGATGCTTTTTATCGAAGACCACATCAAGGCGGTCCTGCCAGCGCTCCAGGCCCGCCGCGATTCCTTTGATGCCATCGTCGGCGCCATGTCGGCCTCGGAAGTCGTGCAGCTGACGCGGCTCGACCGGTTCGACATGTCGAAGCCGGCCAGCGGCCCGATTGCGCTGATGAAGCGCTTGCGCGGCGGCTCGGGCGACAAGGCGAAATCCGGCGAGAAGCAGATGAAGACGCTGCGCCGTCTTCCGAAAATCCTGCGCTACATTCCGGGCATGGCCCAGGACGTGCGCGCCTATTTCGTGACCATGCAATACCTGCTGGCGGGCTCCGAAAAGAACATCGCCAATGCCGTCCGTTTCATGGTTGACCGCTATGCGGCCGGCCCGCGCGCCCATCTGCGCGGCAAGATGAATCCTCAGCCTCCGGAAGAATTTCCGGAAACAGGGCTCTACCATCCGCAGATGAAGCCCAGCGTGGCCGAGCGCCTGGACGCCCTGCCGAAAGTGGCTGGCGAGCGCCCGACCGTCGGACTGCTCGTGCTGCGGTCCTACATCACGTCCGGCGATGCCGGACACTATGACGGTGTCATTGCCGCCCTCGAGGCGCGCGGCCTGCGCGTCATTCCAGCCTTTGCCAGTGGCCTCGATGCCCGGTCTGCCATCCGCCGCTATTTCATGCGCGGCGAAACGCCCACCATCGACGCCCTTGTTTCCCTGACCGGCTTCTCGCTCGTCGGCGGCCCCACCTTCAATGATGCGGATGGCGCCGTCGAGATGCTGAAGGCCCTCGATATTCCCTATGTCTGCGCGTTGGCTTCGGAGTTCCAGTCCCTTTCGGACTGGGGTGCGAATGCGCGCGGGCTGACGCCGATCGAGACGACCATCATGGTTGCTCTTCCAGAACTGGACGGCGCGACGGGATCCATTGTCATCGGCGGGCGCGCCGACCATGGCACGACGTGTACCGGATGCGCCCGCCGTTGCACATTCGCCGATGACAACAGACGCATGCAGGTCTGCCCCGAGCGGGCCGAGCAACTCGCCGCACGGGTCGACAAGCTGGTGAGGCTGAAACGCTCCGCGCGCGCCAGCCGCAAGCTTGCGATCACGCTGTTCAACTTCCCCCCCAACTCCGGCAGCGTCGGCACCGCCGCTTACCTGTCGGTCTTCGAATCGCTGTTCAATTTCCTGAAACGGCTCGAGGCTGAAGGCTACGGCGTCAAGGTTCCGGCCTCGGTCGATGACCTCAAGGACATGCTGCTCGAAGGCAACAAGGACCGTTACGGAACCGAAGCCAACGTCGTCGCCGAAATTCCGGTCTCTGACCATGTGCGCCGCGAGCGCCGCCTCAAGGATATCGAAGCCGCATGGGGCCCCGCGCCTGGCCGTGTGCTGACGGATGGCCGTTCGATCTTTGTGCTCGGCGCCCGGTTCGGCAACGTCCTGGTCGGCCTGCAGCCGGGTTTCGGCTATGAAGGCGACCCGATGCGCCTGCTCTTCGAGAAGGGCTTCGCGCCGACCCACGCTTTCTCGGCCTATTACACCTATCTCAAGCAGGGCTTCGCCGCTGACGCTGTTGTCCACTTCGGTACGCACGGCGCGCTGGAATTCATGCCGGGCAAACAGTCCGGCCTGTCCGGCGATTGCTGGCCGGACTATCTGCTCGGCGATCTGCCCAACATCTATTTCTACGCCGCCAACAACCCGTCCGAAGCGACGATTGCCAAGCGCCGCGGAAACGCGACCATTGTCAGCTACCTGACGCCGCCGGTTACCGAAGCGGGCCTCTACCGCGGCCTGTCGGACCTCTCCGCCACAATCGCCCGCTGGCGCGGCCTGGCGCCGGACGCCGACGCCGAGCGCGCGGACCTGGAAGAGCTGATCGTGGTTCAGGCCGGCGAGCTGGACATCCTTCCCGCCGCCTCGTTTGACCGTCCGCGTGACCGGATCGAAGCCATCCGCGTGAAACTCGCCGAAGTCGAAACCTCTCTGATCCCGAATGGCCTACACATTGCGGGCAGAGGCCTCGGCCCGGAAGACCGCCGCGAGATGATCGCGCTGATGCCGCCAGCGCAGGGCCAAGACGTCCTGCCTGCCGCCGCTTTCGATGCGATCGTTGCGGGCGGGGCACCTGCCGATATCGTCCGTACCCTGAAGCTGGAAGCCCGCGCTGAAGAGGTTGTGAGCCTTGTTCGCACCAACTCGCTGCTCGGCGAAGACCATGAGATGGCGGCCCTCGTCCATGCGCTGGATGCCGGCTACACACCGCCGGTGCCAGGCGGGGATCTTATCCGCACGCCGGAAATCCTGCCGTCCGGCCGCAATATCCACGGCTTTGACCCTTTCCGCCTCCCGAGCGCGTTTGCCGTTGCCGATGGCCGCCGCCAGGCTGACCGTCTGCTGGCCCGCCACAAGGGGGACGCCGGCCGTCATCCCGAGACGATGGCCATCATCCTCTGGGGTACCGACAACCTGAAAAGCGAAGGCGCGCAGATCGCGCAGGCGATGGCGCTGCTCGGCGCGGTGCCGCGTTTCGACTCCTATGGCCGCCTCGCCGGCGCCGACCTCATCCCGCTGGAACAGCTTGGCCGCCCGCGCGTGGATGTTATGGTTACGCTGTCTGGCATCTTCCGCGACCTGCTGCCCTTGCAGACGCGCATGCTGGCCGACGCGGCTTATGCGGCCGCCAGTGCCGACGAACCGCACGAGATGAACTTCGCCCGCAAGCATGCCGTTCTCTGGATGGCTGAATCCGGCGCCGACATTGAAACGGCCGCCTTACGCGTCTTCTCGAACGCTGACGGCGCTTACGGTGCCAACGTCAACTATCTGGTCAATTCCGGAACGTGGGATGACGAAGACGAACTGGGTGATGCGTATGCCAAGCGCAAATGCTTCGCCTATGGACGGGACGGGCGTCCCTCGGCGCAGCCAGCCTTGTTCAACAATATCCTCTCGACCGTCGAGCTGGCCTACCAGAACCTTGAATCGGTCGAAACCGGCCTGACGACCATCGACCATTACTTCGATACGCTCGGCGGCATCTCGCGCGCCGCCGCGAAAGTCCGCGGCGAACAGCCGGCGGTCTATATCGGCGACCAGACGCGCGGTGACGGCATTGTCCGGACACTGGCCGAGCAGGTTGCGCTGGAGACACGCACCCGTACGCTGAACCCAAAATGGTTCGAAGGCATGCTGCGCCATGGCTATGAAGGCGTGCGCCAGATCGAGGCTCAGGTGACCAACACGATGGGCTGGTCGGCGACGACCGGCCAGGTCCAGCCCTGGGTCTACCAGCAGATGACTGAAACGTTCGTGCTCGACGAGGCGCTGCGCCGCCGTCTCACGGATCTCAACCCCGCCGCGACCGCCAATGTGGCGAACCGGCTGATCGAAGCTTCGGAGCGCCGTTACTGGTCGCCCGACCCTGAAACGCTGGCGGCCCTTCGAGCGGCCAGCGCGGAAATCGAAGACCGCCTCGAAGGCATCATCCCCCTGCAAGGAGCCGCCGCATGACGTCGCTCGCCCTCAATCGCCCAGGTAGCCGCCGTCCGGACGGGGAGGGCAGCGTTCAAGTCAAGCTCGACACCCGCTTCGAAGCCGGCACCGCCAAAGTATTCGCCGTGTACGGAAAAGGCGGGATCGGCAAATCGACGACCTCGTCCAACCTGTCTGCCGCCTTCTCCAAGATCGGCAAGCGTGTGCTGCGGATCGGCTGCGACCCGAAACACGACTCCACGTTCACGCTGACCAAGAAGCTGATGCCGACTGTCATCGACGTTCTGGAATCGGTCGAGTTCCATTCCGAGGAACTGCGCACTGAAGACTTCGTGTTCGAAGGCTATAACGGCGTGATGTGCGTCGAGGCCGGCGGTCCGCCCGCCGGCACCGGCTGCGGCGGCTATGTCGTCGGCCAGACCGTGAAACTCTTGAAAGAGCACCGCCTGCTCGAAGACTCCGATGTGGTGATCTTCGACGTGCTGGGCGATGTGGTCTGCGGCGGTTTTGCCTCGCCGCTCCAGCATGCCGAACGCGGCATCATCGTCACGGCGAACGATTTCGACTCGATCTTCGCGATGAACCGGATCGTGGCGGCCATCAAGGCAAAGTCGCAGAACTATGCCGTCCGCCTCGGCGGCGTGATCGCCAACCGTTCCAAGGCGACCGATGAGATCGACCGTTATTGCGATGCGACCGGCATGCAGCGCATCGCACATTTCCCGGATCTCGACGTGATCCGTCGCTCGCGCCTGAAGAAATCGACCATTTTCGAGATGGAGCCGTCACCGGAACTGGAAGCTGTGCAGAAAGAATACCTGCGCCTCGCCGCCGCGCTCTGGCTCGGCGGTGAGCCGGTTGAAGCGGTGCCGATGAAGGACCGCGAAATCTTTGACTTCCTGGGGTTCGATTGATGGAAACCGGCTACCAGACGCGCCGCGCCGAGCTGCAGACCTATTTCGACGAGACCGCTTCTGTCACCTGGCAGAAGCTGACCTCGAATGCTCCCGTCAGCGGTATTCGCGCCACCGTGCGTGCGGGCCGCGAGGCGATGCACAATGAAGTCCTCTCTTGGCTGCCGCAGGACATGACCGGCCTGCGTATCCTGGATGCTGGTTGCGGCACGGGGACGTTCGCCTTAGAAGCCGCGCGGCGCGGCGCCACTGTCGTTGCCATCGACATCGCCCGTTCGCTGGTCGAGACGGCTGCCGAGCGGATAAGCGATCCCGCCATCCGTAGCCGGATCACCTGGCATATTGGCGACATGACACGCGCCGACCTCGGCTCATTCGACCATATGCTGGCGATGGATTCGATCATCCACTATGACGCACGCGACATGGCTGCGATGGTGGCGAAAATCCTGCCGCGCATCCGCCGCTCGGCCATCTTCACGTATGCACCGCAGACGCCGCTGCTCTCCACAATGCATTTCGTCGGAAAGTTCTTCCCGCGCAGTGACCGCGCTCCGGCCATCGTACCAGTCTCGGGCGGACGCCTGATGGATCTGCTCGCGGCAGAAACGAATGACGCCTGGCGCGGCAGCCGCAAGCACCGGGTCAATTCCACATTCTATATCTCCGAAGCCCGCGAGGTCGTCCGCAGATGACCCCTGAGCGGCGCACCTTTGCAGGCATGTGGATGACGGTGGGAACGAAGTTCCTGCCGTTCGCTGACGCCGCCAGTGCGCAGTTTCCGCTAGGCCGCCTCCTCCGTCTGTCGCTGTTCCAGGTTTCGGTCGGCATGGCGATGGTGCTGCTGACCGGCACCCTGAACCGCGTGATGATCGTTGAACTCGGCGTGCCGGCCTGGTTGGTGGCGCTGATGGTGGCCCTGCCGCTGGTGTTCGCGCCGCTGCGAGCCCTGATTGGCCACAAGTCCGATACCTACAAATCCGTTCTCGGCTGGCGCCGCGTGCCCTTCATCTGGTTCGGCTCGATGTTCCAGTTCGGCGGTCTCGCGCTGATGCCGTTCGCGTTGATCCTGTTGTCGGGCGACTCGACCGGTCCGGCCTGGATCGGCCATGCGGGTGCGGCTGTCGCCTTCCTGCTGGTCGGCGCCGGCATCCACACAACACAGACTGCCGGTCTCGCGCTCGCCAGCGATCTTGCCACAGACGAGACCCGTCCGCGCGTGGTCGTGCTGCTCTATGTCATGCTGCTGGCCGGCATGGTCGCCAGCTCGCTGATATTCGGCTGGCTGCTCAGTGATTTCAACACACTGACCCTGATCAAGGTCATCCAGGGTGCCGCGGTCGTCACCATGGTGCTCAACGTGATTGCCCTTTGGAAGCAGGAGGCCCGTGACCCGTCCTTGACGCGCGCCGACCGCGAAACGCCCAGCTTCTCCAGCACCTGGGCCCAATTAGTGCAGGACGGCAGAACCGTCCGTTTGCTGATCGCGTCAGGTCTCGGCGCTGCGGCCTTCAGCATGCAGGATGTGCTTCTGGAGCCATATGGCGCTGAAGTGCTTGGCATGAGTGTCGCTGAAACCACCCGCCTCACCGCGCTGTCTGCGTTCGGTTCGCTGATGGGCTTTGCCTATTGCTCGGGCCAGCTTAGCGAGGGCGGCGAGCCGCACCGTCTGGCTGGCACCGGCGCTGTCGCCGGTGTGTTCGCTTTCGCGCTGATCGTCTTTGCATATCCGGCGGGGTCGGTTGCCGCGTTTTGCCTTGGCGCCTTCCTCATCGGCTTCGGCGGAGGCCTCTTCGCTGTGGGCACGCTCACAGCGGTGATGGCCGTCGCGCGCCATCATGATGGCGGCATCGCCCTTGGCGCCTGGGGCGCCGTCACCGCGACTGCTACCGGGGTTGCCGTCGCCGTCGGCGGCGCGATGCGTGATGTCGTCTCGGGTCTTGCCGAAAGCGGCCAACTCGGTCCCGCCCTGACCGGTCCTGCGCCTGGCTATGGCGCGGTCTACCATTTCGAAATCCTGCTTCTGTTTGCCACGCTTATCGTGATTGGCCCGCTGGCCCGTCACACACTTGCGACACCTGCCACCACCCCATCCACCAAGTTCGGCCTGGCTGCATACCCAGGCTGATACGACCCTCAAGGAGAACGGTCATGATTTTCAGTGGAGAATTCGTCAACGGAATAGATCTTGTGGACGTCTGCCTTTGGGCGTTCATGATATTCTTCGTCTGGCTGATCTACTACCTGCAGCGCGAAGGCATGCGTGAAGGCTATCCGCTGGAGGAAGATCCCAGTGGCCGCCGGGAAGCGCCGGGGCTTGTCTTTGTTCCGCCGCCCAAATCCTTCAACCTTCCAAACGGTCGCGGCACGATCGAGATGACCTATGCAAAAGCCGACACGCGCGATCTCGCACTGAACCGGACCGCTCCGTGGGCAGGTTCGCCCTTCGTGCCGTCGGGCGATGGCATGAAAGACGGCGTCGGCCCCGCCTCCTACGCTATGCGCGACGACGTGCCGGATCTCAACTGGGATGGCCAGGACCGCATCTCGCCCTATCGTCTGAACCCGGACTATACGGTTTCGGCCAAGGACATGGATCCGCGCGGCCTGCAGGTTGTCGGCCTCGACAGCAAGGTGGCCGGCGTCGTGACCGACCTCTGGGTCGACCGCGCCGAGGCGATCATCCGCTATTTCGAAATCAAGCTGGATGGCTCGGGCGTGCACGTCCTGCTCCCGGTTCCCTTCGCGAACGTTTCGAAGGCGCGCAAGCGGGTTGAAGTCAACGCCGTCAAGGCCGAGCATTTTGCCAACGTGCCGCGCCTCAAAACCCCGGACCGGATCACCCGGCTCGAGGAAGACATGATCAGCGGCTATTATGGCGGCGGCACGCTGTACGCGACGCCGCAGCGCCAGGAGCCCTGGCTGTGATCAAGCTGCACGACGAAGAAGAGGGTGGGGGCGAGCCCGTTCGCGGGCTCCCCCAGGCATTGCCGGAGGGCGAACAGCTCCTCTGGCAGGGCAGCCCGGGCACGCTCGCCTTTGCCATCCATGCTTTCCACATCCGGTTTGTGCTCGCCTATTTCGTGCTTGCGACCAGCTGGCGCCTTGCCAACCTGGAAACAGCCGGTGCAACCGGACTGGAGATGACGCGGGTGGCGATCAATTCCGGCATCGGCGCCGCCGCTGGAATCGGCCTGCTCGTGCTGATCGCCTGGGCCATGGCCCGCGCAACGGTCTACTCCGTCACCTCCAGACGCGTCGTCCTGCGCTACGGCGTGGCGATCCGTAAGTACGTAAACCTGCCGTTTGACCAGATCGCGTCTGCGGATATGCGCCGTTATGGCAAGGACAAAGGCGACATCGTCCTGTCGCTCGCCTCAGCCGGCGGCCTCGGATACATGCGCCTCTGGCCGCACGTGCGTCCCCTGCGCATCAATCATCCGCAGCCCATGCTCCGTGGTTTGACCGATGTGGAAGCGGTCGCCCGCACCTTGGCAACGGCCACCACGGCGCATGCGCCGAACCGGGTCACTCAAACCTCCGTTGCGGCACCCGCTCGGTCGACCCTGACCGCGCCCGGCTTCGCCGCCAGCGCGACCTGAGGAGAGAACCGATGACCCACGCGCCCCTTCACAACCCGGCCCACAACCACGATCTGCATCCGCCGCGCGGGCTGCTGATGGCGATCGGGGCACTGATCCTGTTCACGGTGATCGGCGTCGGGTTCACGCAATTCTCGGGCGCCGGGTACGTTACCAACTGGCGCGTCCTGTCGGTCGAATCCCTGCCGCTCGTCTTCGAGGATGGCGCGGATGGCAGCATCATCGTGCGTGAACCGGATACCGGCAAGGTGCTGCGCACGTGGGCTCCGGAAACTGGCGGCTTCGTGCGCACAGCGATGCGGTCCCTCGCGCTCCAGCGCC
>CALGEF010000224.1 GCA_937881755.1 uncultured Acidobacteriota bacterium | reverse complement strand
GAATGCGGTCCGTGCGCGGGTCGATGTTGGCGCTCATGCAGGCGGCAAACACGGTCGGGAAATGATCCGGAAAATGGGCGCCCACCGCCTTGCGACAATCTAGGAAAGCACCGCGCCCGGCCATGTGCTCAGCATGTATCGCGCGGGCGACTTCGTCGCGGGGTGCAAGCTCCGCTAACGGATGATAGTCGGCCATGAAGGCGCGGCCATCGCCATTGTGCAGGGTGGCGCCTTCGCCGCGCAGTGCTTCGGTCGCGAGCGGCGCGGGATCGCGGCCGATGTCAATGCCGGTCGGATGGAACTGCACGAACTCAAGATCAGCGAGCAGCGCGCCCGCCGCACAGGCCATGGCGATGGCGTCGCCCTGGGCTTCGCGCGGATTGGTCGTCACCTTGAAAAGGCCGCCGGAGCCGCCGGTGCACAGGGCCGTGGCGCGCGCAGTGCGCGGCGTGAGGCGGCCTGAGGCGTCGCGCAGTACCACACCGGCGACGCGCCCGTTGGCATCCTGCAGCAGCGAGACGGCGCGGGCGCCTTCGATCAGTTCGATGCTCGGCGTTGCCAGTACGCCAGCGACCAGCGCGTCCATGATCGCCTTTCCGGCAAGGTCGCCGGAGACCCGGGCCACCCGCGGATGCGAATGCGCCGCTTCGAGCGACAGCGCCAGCGCGCCGTCCGGCGTGCGGTCGAACGGCACGCCGAGCGCCAGCAGGTCGCGCACGCGGGCCGGGCCGTCCTCTGCGATCAGGCGGGCGATAACGGGATCGACGAGGCCGGCGCCGGCTGCGACCGTGTCGGCGGCATGCTGCGCGGGACTGTCGAGCGGATCAAGCGCGGCAGCGAGACCGCCCTGTGCCCAGGCAGACGAGGCGGCCTGACCCAGAAGTGAGGGCGAGACGACCAGGCAATGGCGCGGCGCCATCTTCAACGCGAGGAACAGCCCCGCGAGGCCCGCACCCACGATCAGTACGTCGACGCTCGCGCCGGCATCGGCGCGCACCCGGTGATCTGCTGCCTCGAACATTGTCGTTTCAGGATATCCCGTCATTCGCGCGGCGAAATTCGACCGGCGCTGTGACGGCAGAGACCAGCGCGCCGAACATGCGCTCATGGCTCTGGATCGTCAGGGTGAAATTGTCGGGCACATAGACCATGTCCGGCGCTTTGGTCTCGATCATCTCCTCGATGGTCGAGCGCACGGAGACCTGGTCCCCGAACCGGCGCGCCTGGCAGGACTGGCGCACGACGGAGCGGCCCCACATCGTGCACATCTCCACGGCCGTGATTTCGCAGGTATAGAGGCCTTCGTCCGGGTGCGGAGAAAGATTCATCGTGCCGGTCATCACACACTGGCCTTCGCGGTAAGGCCTGGTCTGGAAGCTCCAGTTGCCGAGCACATCTGACTTGTCCGTTTCGCCCTTGCCCTTGACGGCGCCGGCCGGAAGACCAGCGGCGAGCGCTATGAACATCAGGCCGAGAACCGGCCTCAGGTAGTTCGACATGGACGCCTCCTCGACTAGGGCCAGGTTGACTTCACTGCTTCGGCCTGCGCTTGGCAATCCGTCTCAATCATACGTTTGTCAGATCACCATCTCGAGTTCGAGCGGCACCTGACCTGTCCTGAAGGCCAGTGGGCGCGCTATTTTCGGCAGGGCCAGCATCGCGTCCAGCGCCGCTTTGGCCCGCACGCGAACGTCTTCCGGGATCGTCACTTCATGCTGCCCGGTGACGAGGCAGTCATAGATATTCTCCAGCGTGATGCGCTTCATGTGCGGGCAAAGGTTGCACGGCCGGATGAAGTTTACGTTCGGATTCTCGGCCGCCACGTTGTCGCTCATCGAACATTCCGTCAGCAGCACGACCTTGCTCGGCTGGTTCTCGGAGACATAGTTTGAAATCGCGGATGTCGAGCCGGCAAAGTCAGCCTCCTGAAGCACGTCCGGCGGACATTCCGGGTGGGCCAGGATGATGACGCCCGGATGCGCTTCCCGCAGCTGGCGCACGTCCTCGCCCGAGAACTGTTCGTGCACCTCGCAGGCGCCCGGCCAGGTGAGCACCCGGATACCGGTCTGGGCCGCTACGTTCTTCGCCAGGTACTGGTCTGGCACGAGGATCACCGTATCGGTGTTCCATTGCTTCGCGATATGCTCGACCACCTGCGCCGCATTGGAGCTGGTGCAGGTAATATGGCACTCGGCCTTCACGTCGGCGGTGCAGTTCACGTAGGTGACGACGGGATAGTCCGGAAACTTCTGCTTGATCAGGCGCACATCGGCCCCCGTGATCGAGGCCGCGAGCGAGCAGCCGGCGCGGGTGTCGGGGATCAGGACGCTCTTGTCCGGCGCCAGGATCTTCGAGGTCTCGGCCATGAAATGCACGCCGGCCTGGACGATGATGGCTGCGTCGGTGGCCGCCGCTTCGCGGGCGAGTTGCAGCGAGTCGCCCCGGAAATCGCCGACGAGGCTGAAGATGTCCGGCGTCATGTAGTTGTGTGCGAGAATGGCGGCATTCTTCGCCTTCTTCAGGCGGTTGATACCGGCGACCAGCGGCGCGATCGCAGGCCATTCCATCGGTGTGACGAAATCGGCTACGAGCGGGTAGAGCGCATCGGTTTCCGCCTTTACGGCGTCATCATAGACTAGGCCGCGCGTTTCAGCGGCTGACCGGCCGCGCAGCGGCGTGGGGGTGGGGCATCCAGGTCCGGAGTCGATGAGACGTGCCATGAGAACCTCCTTCACCGAGCCATTATGCTCGATTTGAGTATAAGTTAGACCTGAAAATTGCTTGTTCAAGGGCCAGCCTCGACGGATCGCTCGTTTCAGGGCCCGCAAGTGACAGCAAAACTACTTTTGCGCACTCTGAGCAAAAGGCAAGCTAGCGCAGCACTGGCCCCAGGGCAAGAGTCCGCCACTTTTCGGCCATGATTGGCTGACGGAACCTAGTCCCTGAACAGTTCCACCACGGCGCTGGTCATCGCATCGACGCCGGTCGCGATGGCGGGGTCGTAGTCCGGGGCGAACAAGGCGGAGTGGAGCGACGGGAGCGGCATGCCGTCGGTTTGCGAGACCGCGTAGCGTTCCGGCTCGACGACGCCGAGCCAGAAGATCACGCCGGGAATCTTTTCTTCAGTGCGCGCGAACTGGCTGAAATCCTCGCCGCCCATCACGGGTGGTACGGCGCGAACGTTGGCTTCTCCGAGTTCCTTCGACACCGCTTTCATGGCGCGGGCGGTCAGGTCCGGATCGTTATAGGTGGCGGGCGTATAGTCGCTCTCGATGGTGACCTCTGGCGCAGGCGCGCCGAATGCAGCAGCCTGGCCTTCGGCGATGCGCTTGATGCCATCGAGCAGCATTTGCCGCGTCTTGTCCTCGTAGGAGCGCACGGTGATCAGCAGTTCAGCTTCGTCCGCGATGATATTGTGCTTGGCGCCGGCCTTGATCGATCCGACCGTGACAACAGCAGAATCGAGCGGATTGGTATTGCGCGACACGAGGCTCTGCAGCGAGACGACTATGTGGCTCGCGATCAGGATCGGGTCCACCGTGGTGTGCGGATAGGCGCCATGGCCGCCGACACCCTTGACCCTGATGTCGACGCTATCGACGTTCGCAAGTGCGAAGCCGGAGGAGTAGGAGACCGTTCCGGCCGGCGCGCCGGCAGAGACGTGCAATGCAATATTGAAGTCCGGCTTGGGAAATTTCGAGTAGAGCCCGTCGGCGAGCATCGCCTGCGCACCAAGGCCGATTTCTTCCCCTGGCTGAGCAATCATCACCAGCGTGCCCTTCCACTTGTCCTTCTCCGCGATCAGGCGGCGGGCGGTTCCGACCCAGACGGTCATGTGCATATCATGGCCGCACGCGTGCATGACCGGACTTTCAACGCCGGTCCACGTCTCAGACACAACACTCGAAGCAAAGGGAAAACTGGTGTTTTCGGGGACGGGCAGCGCGTCCATGTCGGCGCGGACCAGGACGACCGGGCCGTCCCCGTTCTCGAAGACGCCGACAACGCCGTAGCCGCCGACACCGGGGCGCACTTCGCCATAGTCGCGCATCGATTTTTCCTTCACCCAGGCGTCGCCGATGCCTTCGGTGACGGTGAAGCCCAGCGATTTCAGCTCGGCCGCGAGGAGGGCTGAGGTGGCCGATTCCTTGAAGGAGAGTTCGGGCGCTGCGTGTAGCTGCTTGTACAGGGCCACGAGATCGGCGTCGGCCACCCGAAGCGGGCCCTCGGGCATGCCGGCGACGGATGCGATCGCCGCATCCCCGGAGGCCGCAGCACCGCCATCCGCGCCGCCGGGGCCTGCGCCGGTTTCGCTGCCGCATGCGGCGAGAAGGGCGATGCCGCCCGCCAGAAGTGCTGCCTTGAAAGCTGATCTCATTGCCGTTCCCCAGTCCATAAACCGTCCACAAAATACTCTATAAGTCAGCCCGACTTATAGAGCATTCCCGCTTCAGCGTAACGGTATGGGTGAGAGTGGGGAAGAGGCTTAAGCGGTCTCCGGCGCAATGACGCGCACGCCCTTATCGCCACGGTTGAGAATGGTGGTGACCATCAGGTCGGCGGTGACGTTGCCGACCGTGCGGAAGATGTCCGGGATGACTTCGACGGCGAGGAGAAGCGGCAGCAGCTCGATCGGGGCGCCGATGGCGAGGCAGATGGGCGCAACCGAGACGAAAAAGCTGACCTGGCCGGGCAGGCCGACCGACGAGATCGAGACTGCGAAGGCGACGAGGCCAGCTGCGGCGAACTGGGCAGGTGTCGGCTGGATGCCGGAGACGTGGCAGATGAAGAGGACGACCGCGAGGTTGGCGACAGGGCTGGTGAGCCGGAACACGGCGACGGCCAGCGGCAGGACAAGACCGGCGACGTGTTCGGGCACGTCGAGGTTCTTGCGGGCGCATTCAACCATCACCGGCAGCGTGCCGATGGACGACTGGGTCGAGAAGGCAACGACCTGCGCCGGGGCAATCGCGCGGGCAAAACGCAGCGGGCCGACACGGCCGAAGAGGGCAGCCAGCGGGTAACAGGCGAGCGCGGTGAGAATGCCGCCGGCTGAAACCAGCAGGACATAATGGAAAAGCGCGCCGGTTGAGCCGAGGCCGCTGCGCAGGCCGAGCGTCAGGACCAGAGCGAAGACGCCGAGCGGGGCGGCGAGCAGCACCCATTTGACGATCACGATCATGGTGTCGGCCACCGCGTCGAACATCTGTACAAGGATCGTCCGCTGGTGTTCCGGCAGGCGGGTGACCGCAAAGGCGAAGAACAGCGCGAAGATCACCAGCGGCAGGATGGCATTGCCGGCAGCGGCGGCGACAGGGTTTGAGGGCGCGAGGGATTTCAGCCAGACGCCGAACTCGATGGCCTGGGGTGGTGGGGCATCGGCGCCCGTGGCGCCGGCGACGAGCAGGCGGGCGCTTTCGGCATCAACCGGCCAGGCAGCGAGCACGGCTTCGTAGACCAGTAAGGTCAGCACGATGGCGCCGGCCAGCAGGCCCGCAAACCAGGCGAGCGCCTTTGCCGTCAATCGCCCGGCGGACATGGCATCGGAAACGGCCGCCACGCCGACGACCAGCAGCGCAAAGACCAGCGGGATCACCGTCATCTGCAGGAAGCCGAGCCAGAGCGAGCCGATCGCTCCGGTGGTCGAGACCAGCCAGCCGGGCACGTTGCCAATGCTGCTCAGGAAAGCGCCGATGCCAAGACCCAGAGCCAGCGCGATCAGCACCCGGGCCGACAGAGATTTCAGAATGGACACCCGACGCGCTCCCTCAGCTCACACTGTTCTGAGCATCGGTAGCGCTCATGCGCAAGGCCGGTTTTTTCGTGCGCGGGCCAAGGCCCGCGCGTTCGGCTCAAGCTTATGCGCCCGGCAGCGTGGCCAGCCTGAGCCAGGCGAAAGCTTTTTGCAGGCAGCCTGGCTTGCCGTGCCCGGATCAGAGGGTGGTCAGCAGGTTGGCATAAGAGGGCAGCCAGGCATCAGTCATGAGTGCGCGCGCCGGTCGGCTTACTTACGGCCTCGCTTCAGGTCTTCGCCGAGGCGGATGTCTTCGGGCTCGCCGGAGAGGCGGTGGCGGTAGATCTGGATATTCTCGAGGACGCGCTGGATGTAGTTGCGGGTCTCGGAGAAAGGGACGAATTCCACCCAGTCGATCGGGTCGATCTGGCCGGTGCGGGGGTCGCCGTAATCGCGCGCCCACTGGTTGGGGCGGGAGGGGCCGGCATTGTAGGCCGCTGCGGTCATGATGTAGCTGCCGCCGAACTGTTTGAGCAGCGTGTCGAGGTGCAGGCCGCCGAGCGTCATGTTGTAGGCGGGGTCATCCGTCAGCCAGGATTGCTGGTAGGGCATGCCGCGCAGGCGCGCCTCGTTGCGCGCGGTAGCGGGCATGAACTGCATCAGGCCGCGGGCGCCGACGGGGCTCTGGGCCTTGGGATTGAACTCGCTTTCCTGACGGGTGATCGCGAGCACGAAGGCGCGCTCGACATCCGGCTTGCGGCTGATTGCGGGGTTGAGCACGGGATAGGCTGCGCCGGGCGCGACAACGCCTTTCTGCAGTCCGGCCTTGCCGACGCGCACGCCGACATCCGGGGACGTATACTTGTTGGTCAGTTCAGAGAGCAGTTCATAGTCGACCGGGTTCGTGAGCTGGTCATCGAGGAAGAAGGCGAAGTGACGGAAGCTCTCGGTCTCGCCGGCCTCGCCGAGGAGACGCATCCCCTGCACAACCGGCATGTTGTTGAAGCGGGCGATTTCTTCCGCCGTCGGAACAGGCAGCGCACCAAGATCGACCTGCTTGTCGCTCATGCGTTCGGAGGCGAGCTGGCCGTAATAGGTGTACTTGTGGGTTGAGGCGGCGCCGTAGGCGGCGAGGGCGGGTTCGGCCTGGCCGAGCGCGTCGCGGGCGCGGCCCGTCCAGTAATATCCGCGCGCGAGGCTGACGGGGCTGGAGACGCCTGCCGTCATCCGTTCGAAGTGGCCGAGGCTGCGGGTGGCGTCGCCGTTGAGGCGCAGCGCGATCCAGCCGGCGAGCCATTCGGCCTCGGCAAAGTCGGCGCCTGTGTTCATACCGTGCGGGGCGGCGAGCTGGTAGGCGCGGGTATAGTTTCGCAGCTTCAGTTCTTCTCGCGTGGCAACGGCCCGCTCGTCCCAGAGTTTGCCGCGCCCGGCGGCGGGTACGTCCTTGCCGTCGATCTGGCGCAGGAGGTCCGAGACGCCGTCAACTTTCTTCTGTCGGCGCCATTTGGCGCGCTCATACAGAAGGCCCGGGTGGGTCTGAAGATGGTCCGGCACCGCCTGGATGGCAGCGTCGACGCTCTTGGTGCGCCTGGCGAGGGCGATACGCGCGTCGACGAGCTTGCGGTAGTCCGCGGCGAGCTGGGGCTTCAGGCCTTCGGCGGCGCTGGTCTGGCCGGTCCAGAGCAGGAAATCGGCGCGGGCGCGATGATCGTCCTGGCTAAGCGTCTGGCCGTAGCGGGCGAGGACAACGCGTTGCAAGTCGCTTTCCAGGGAGTGGTTGCGCCAGACATCCTTGATGACGGTATCGGAGCGTGCCCGGTCGCCCACCTCGCGCAGCGCATTGGCAAGCGCGACCTTGCCGGCGCCGGTCTGCGGACCGGATCTGTCCAGCCATTCGACCCGCGCGCGGGCATCAAGCGCCGACAGTTCGATGATCTCCTCGGCGCGCTGGCGCATCTTGGAGGTCTGCGGCCAGCCATCCAGCATGGTGAGCGCGAGGTTGAGCTCGTCGAACGTCATGCCGGGCACGCCTTCGCTGGCGCGCTTCCACATGATGAGATTCTTCAGGACCGGATCGGGCGCGGCGTATTGAAGGGCAGACAGTTCGGTCCACTGGCTGCGTTTGGCAGCGCTGAGGGCGCGGGCAAGGTAAAGCACGCTGCCGGATTTCTGGCTGAGCACGGGTAGCGGCGTAGTGGGCGCCGCCGACAGGACCGGGGTCGCTATGGGGGTCGCCGCGTTAACGGACAGCACGGTTTCGGGAGCCTGAACGGGGAGGTTTTTCCCCGGTTTCAGGCTCGGCGTCTCGGGCGCAGCCGCAGAGGCCGCGCTGGCCAGGAGCGCCGACATCAACACAAAAAATGCGAGTTTCCGGGTAAGTGTCATAACGGCCTGTGTTTATTTCTGTACCAAAGCGTGACAATCCAAGCTGTGAAGCCTAGCACCCAATTCCCATGATTTCCTGAAACGAATCCCTGAAAAACTGGCAATAATAAGATGTTCTCCGGTTCCATTCCTGCGCTTGTCACTCCTTTCCGGAACGGCCTTGTAGACAAGACCGCTTTTGCAGCGCTCGTGGAGCGCCAGATTGCCGCTGGTTGCGCCGCCCTGGTGCCGGTGGGCACGACCGGGGAGACGTCCACGCTGTCGACCGAGGAGCACAAAGCGGTCGTATCACTTTGTGTTGAAGTCGCCGCAGGACGCGTGCCGGTGATCGCCGGGGCTGGCTCGAACGCGACCGAGGAAGCGATCGACCTCGTGCGCCATGCCAAGGCTGTTGGCGCGGACGCCGCGCTGGTCGTCTGCCCTTATTACAACAAGCCGGACCAGGCGGGGCTGTTTGCCCACTTCAAGGCGATCAATGATGCGATCGCGCTGCCGGTGTTCCTCTACAACGTGCCGGGGCGGACGATCGTCGACCTGATGCCGCAGACCGTGGCGGCGCTCGCGGCGCTGCCGAACATTATCGGCATCAAGGATGCGAGCGACGAGATGGAGCGCGTGGCGCTGCACAGCCATCTCATCGGACCCGGCGAACAGTTCATCCAGCTGTCGGGTGAGGATTCAAGCGCGCTGGCGCACCGGGCGATGGGCGGGGCGGGGCTCGTCTTTACCGAGATGACCTGCATTTCACC
>CALGEF010000223.1 GCA_937881755.1 uncultured Acidobacteriota bacterium | reverse complement strand
GTTCATCGACGAGATCCACACGATCATCGGCGCTGGCGCGACCAGCGGCGGCGCGATGGATGCGTCGAACCTCCTGAAGCCAGCCCTCCAGTCCGGCGGCCTGCGCTGCATGGGCTCGACCACCTTCAAGGAATACAAGCAGCACTTCGAGAAGGACCGCGCGCTCTCCCGCCGGTTCCGCAAGATCGACGTGGTGGAGCCGACCGTGCCGGACACGATCAAGATCCTCACGGGTCTGAAATCGAAGTTCGAGGATTTCCACGGGCTCAAGTACACCAACGATGCGATCAAGGCGGCGGTGGAGCTCTCGGACCGTTACATCACGGACCGCAAGCTTCCGGACAAGGCAATCGACGTGATCGACGAAGCCGGCGCCGCCCAGTGGCTGCTGCCCGCGGCGAAGCGCAAGAAACAGGTCGGCATCCGCGACATCGAAGCGGTCGTCGCCAAGATTGCGCGCATTCCGCCCAAGCAGGTCACGTCCGATGATGCCGCCTCGCTGAAATCCCTCGAGGGCGACCTGAAGCGCGTCGTGTTCGGCCAGGACGAAGCCATCGTCGCGCTGTCGGCCACCATCAAGCTCGCCCGTGCCGGCCTGCGCGAGCCGAACAAGCCAATCGGCTCCTACCTGTTCACCGGCCCGACCGGGGTCGGCAAGACCGAAGTGGCCAAGCAGCTCGCCTCCATCATGGGCGTCGAGATGCTGCGCTTCGACATGTCGGAATACATGGAACGCCATACCGTCAGCCGTCTGATCGGCGCGCCTCCGGGCTATGTCGGTTATGATGAAGGTGGTCTGCTCACGGACGGTGTGGACCAGCATCCGCACTGCGTGCTGCTGCTCGACGAGATCGAGAAAGCCCACCCGGACCTGTTCAACATCCTGCTGCAGGTGATGGACAACGGCGCGCTGACGGATGCCAACGGCCGCAAGGTCGACTTCCGGAACGTGATCCTGATCATGACCACCAATGCCGGCGCGTCGGACGCCGCAAAAAACTCGATCGGCTTCGGCCGCGGCAAGAAAGACGAAGAGTCCGACGAGGCGCTGAAGCGCCTGTTCACGCCGGAATTCCGCAACCGTCTCGATGCAACGATCGCCTTCGGCGGCCTGACACCGGAGATCATCGACCGTGTCGTCGAGAAGTTCATCCTGCAGCTGGAAGTCCAGCTCGAGGACCGCAACGTCTCGATCGAAGTGTCGAAGGCGGCCCGCGAATGGCTGGCGAAACGCGGCTTCGATCCGGACATGGGCGCGCGCCCGCTGTCGCGGACGATCCAGGAGTTCGTGAAGAAGCCTATGGCCGAGGAGCTCCTGTTCGGCAAGCTCATGAAGGGCGGCCTCGTCAAGATCGGCCTCGACGAGAAGAAAGACGAACTCACCTTCAAGTACCTTGCGGAAGTCCCGAAGAAAAAGAAGGCGACCAGGGACGCCACCGAAGAGCCGGCCGCTTAGGGCCTCTGCTTTTTCCAACTACCCGGAAGGGCTGCCCATGCGGCAGCCCTTTTGCGTTCCGGCTGCGGCGCCTATGGTTTCTCAAAGACCAGTCCGGGAGGAAATATCATGGCAGTTCATGGCAAGTGCGATCCGAAATTCGCGAAGGTGAAGGAAGAGCTTGAGCGCAATCTCGCAGCGCGCGGCGAAGTGGGCGCCAGCGTCTGCCTCTCGGTGAACGGCCAGACCGCTGTGGACCTCTGGGGCGGCATGGCGAACCCGGAGACCAATGATCCCTGGCAGGAAGATACGATCTCCATCGTCTTCTCGTGCACCAAGGCGGCTGTTGCGCTGTGCGCGCACATCCTGATCGACCGGGGCCTCTTGAACCCCAGCGCGCTGGTGAAGGATTACTGGCCCGAGTTTGCCCAGAAGGGCAAAGAGAAGACCACCGTCCAGATGATGTTGAACCATGAGAGCGCGCTGCCGACGCTGCGCGCTCCCGTCAAGCCCGGCGGATACGCCGACTGGAACTACATGGTCCAGCGCATGGCAGACGAGGAAGCCTTCTGGGAAGTGGGCACGCGCAACGGCTATCACATGATCAATTTCGGCTGGACGGTCGGCGAGCTTGTGCGCCGGGTTTCCGGCAAGTCGCTCGGCACCTTCTTCCGCGAGGAAGTGGCGGAGAAGACGGGCGCGAAATTCTGGATCGGCCTGCCGGAGAGCGAGGAGGTGCACATTGCCCCGATCCGGCAATATGCGCCCAGGCCAGATGATCAGCCATCGGAGTTTGTCATCAAGCTGATGACGGACCCGGACTCGATCCAGCACAAGAGTTTCATGAACAGCGGCGGCTGGGACTTCAACGACCGCAAGAGCCAGGCCGCCGAGATCGGCGGCGGCGGCGGGCTGTCGAACGCGCGCGGGCAGGTAGCGTGGTACACGGAGCTTGCGACGAATTCCGGCAAGCTGGTATCGCCTGACCGGCTCGCCGCCATGAGTATGGTGTCCACTGCGACACAGCGCGATGCGACGCTGCTGATCCCGACGCGCTTTGCCTCCGGGTTCATGAAGTCGATGGACAATCGCGGCCTCCGCCTCGGCCCCGGCACGAGCGCGATCATCGGCGAGAAAGCGTTCGGCCATGTCGGCGCCGGCGGCTCCATCGGCTTTGCCGATCCGGAATGCGGTCTCGCTTTCAGCTATACAATGAACCAGATGGGCAATGGCCTCCTGGTCAACGATCGCGGGCAGAGCCTGATCGATGCGGCCTACACGGCGCTCGGTTACCGCACGAACGCGCCGGGGGCCTGGGTGCGTTAAGCCGCGCCGTCCGACTCTCCGAACCCCTTCGTGCGTCCTGCGCTCGCAAGCTCGGCCTGCACGTTGGCGGCGGTCTCGCTCCTTGGCGGCGGCGCCATGATCTCGGGCGGGTCGATCTGCTGCAGGTAGACCGTCTGGCTCGGGAAGGCGAAGGTCGTGCCCGAGCGCTCAATGACCTGCATTATGGCGAAGGCGAACTCTTCCTTGATAGCGAGCCATTCTCCCCAGTTCGTGGTACGCGTGAAGGCGTAGATCAGGAAGTCGATCGAGCTCGCGTTAAATGTATCTATACGAACAAAAAGAGGCGCTTCGGGCGGGGTGGCGAAGCGGGTATCCTTGACCAGCCAGGCTTCGATTTCTTCGCGGATATACTTCAGTTGATCGACCGTCGTGCGGTATTCGACGCCTACAACCCAGCGGATGCGCCGGTGCGACATGCGCGAGAAGTTCGTCAGCACCGCGTCTGAAAGCTTGCTGTTGGGCACGAAGACGGGGCTCTTGTCGAAACGACGGATGAGTGTGGACCGGAAGTTGATTTTTTCAACAGTGCCTTCGACCACGCCGTCTACCGCAATCCATTCCCCCGGAATGAACCGCTTCTCGCCGATGATCAGGATGCCTGAAATCAGGTTCTTGAACAGGTCCTGTGCACCAAGTCCGATCGCGATGCCGAATACGCCCAGTCCGGCGAGAAGCGGGGCAATTGCAATGCCCCATTGTTGCGCGACGGCGCCGAGCCCCAGTGCAACCAGCAGGAATTGTAAGGCCTTGATCATCCAGTCGACGGCCGAGGAAGACAGCGTGTCGCGAAGGCCGCCAAAAGCGTACTCCAGTGCCTGAACGGCCCGGGAGAGGGTCCAGAAAACAGTCAATGTCACGATCGATTGAATGATCTTGTTGGTATAAGTTTCGACGGCTGGGTCGACATCCAGGATCTGCAGCGAGGCGTAGACCCCTGCAATCACGGGAATTATCTTAAGAGGTGTAGCCACCGCGCGTACCAGTGCGTCGTCGATTTCCGTTTTCGTTCCGGCCGCAGCGCGGGTGATCCAGCGCACGATGGTTCTGGCAAAAATGCCGCGAATCAACAGCGCGACCACAAGGATTCCAGTGACGGTGATGATCTCGCCATACGTGAGACCATAGGCGCCTTCATGCCAGATTGACCTGACATGGTTGATCGACTCTTTGGCCCAGGTGGGCGCGTTCGCGGTCCACCAATCATTGATGGTCTTCACCAGAAGGTCTGCGTCCATGGAGAGTCTCCTCAGGTCATGGAATGGGCCTTTGTTCACCGATTAGCCGGGCCGATCTACTTTGTTAAGCCGGATGAAGCCATATTGCGAACAGGTGTGCCTTTACGGATCTGGGTTCAGCCCCTGGCGAAGCGGATCTCGCCGGGGGCGAGGCCTTCGATTGTCCATTCGCCCACCTGAACGCGCACGAGGCGCAGTGTGGGATGGCCCACGGCGGCGGTCATGCGGCGCACCTGGCGGTTGCGCCCTTCGGTGATCTGCAGTTCGACCCAGCTGTCCGGCACCGACTTGCGGAAGCGGATCGGCGGGTCACGCGGCCAGATATTGTCCGGCTCTGGCAGGGCGCGCACCTTGGCCGGGCGGGTCATCCCGTCCTTCAGCTCCACGCCGGTCGCGAGCGCGTTCAGCGCCGCTGCGTCCGGAATACCTTCCACCTGCGCCCAGTAGGTTTTCGCGAGGCTGTGCTTCGGGTCGCTGATGCGAGCCTGCAGCGGGCCGCTGTCGGTAAGGACGACGAGGCCTTCGGAATCATAGTCGAGACGGCCCGCTGGATAGACATCCGGCACCGGCACGAACTCCTTCAGCGTGCGCTTGCCGCTGCCCTCATCCGTGAACTGAGAGAGCACGTTGAAGGGCTTGTTGAGGAGGATGATTTTCAGTTGACCGCCTCGTGCAGGGCTTTGAGGGTTGTCAGCAACTCTTCCGCGCCGGACAGCGCCAGGCAGCTGGGTGCATCGCAGAGCGCCGTGTCCGGATCGGTGTGGAACTCGAGAAACACACCGTCTGCGCCGGCGGCAACGGCGGACCTGGCGATGATCGCCACGCCGTCGCGCCGCCCGCCCGTGGAGGCCCCTCCCGTGCGCGGGTCAGCCCCGGGCAGCTGCACCGCGTGGGTCGCATCAATCGTCACCGGCACGCCAAGCTTCTTCATCTCGGGGATCGCCAGCATGTCGACGATGAGGTTGTTGTAGCCAAAGCTGACGCCGCGCTCGCACAGGATCACGCCAACATCCGGCGCGACTTCCGCAATCTTGGAAATGATATTCTTCGCATCCCACGGCGCCATGAACTGCGCCTTCTTCGCCTGGATCAGCGCGCCGTGCTTCGCGGCGGCCTCTGCGACGGCGATCACCAGATCGGTCTGGCGAACGAGGAAGGCGGGGAGCTGGAGAATGTCGGCGACTTCGGCGACGGGTTCGGCCTGTGCGGGTTCGTGAAGGTCGGTGACAATCGGAACGCCCAGTTTCGACTTCACCTTGGCCAGGATCTTCAGGCCCTCCATGCCGGGACCGCGATACGACCTGATAGAAGACCGGTTCGCCTTGTCGAAACTTGCTTTAAAAACGTAGGGCAGGCCGAGACCGGCACATATCCGTTTGAGTTCGGTTGCGACCTCAAACGCCAGGCCTTCGTCCTCAAGCACGTTCAGGCCCGCGAGCACACCGAGAGGCCTGCCGCTTCCGATCGACCAGCCGGAGGTCTTGTGGGTGACGATGCTCATGGGGCCGCTCCTTCTTGCTGGCGCTGCCTTAGCGGAAAAAACGCCCGGCGCAAAAGCCCGCAGAGCAGGGTCCGGGAATCAAAGAAGCCGCCCCGGTCAGGGAGCGGCTTCCGTGAGCCCATGGGGCAATCAGGTCCGGGCGGCGTTTCAGCGGCCCTTCAGATCTCTAGGCGCTGGTCGGAGGCTGCTCCGGCCAGACACCATAGGACACAGACCCAACGGCCTCACCTGGTTTCTCACTCGACATGGATCACCTCCTTTCACGCGTGCGGTATGCACGGCCTTTGCTCCGGACCATCCGGTGCAGGACGGACCTAAGCATGATTTGCGCCAATGTGAAGTTAACATCGCGGTGATGGCTGCATGGATTCTGGCATTTGCATAAAAAACACCCGGGCGCCTTTAAACGGCAGCCCGGGCGTGAGTGAGCCTCAAAAGGGGTCGAAAGAGGCCTGAGCGGTCAGTCCGCGGCGATGGCGCCGATCACGAGGCCGAGGATGGCGCCGGTCGCAACCGAGGCCAGGATGGCATCGCCCCGGTCATTGTCGCGGACCCAGTGATAGCCGCGCGGCGGGTCGTAAAGGCCATAGTTGCCGTAGTCGCTGATGTAGACGGTCCGGCGCGGGCCATAGCTGTAATAGTGGCCGACATCGTAGCGCGGCTGGTAGCCCGAATAGGAGTACGGGCCATAGGCGTGGCCGTAGGTCACCGTCACCGAGCTGCGCGGATAGTAGTTGTAAGCCGGGCGGTAGACGACCACAGGCCGGTGGCGGTCATGACCATAATGACCATGGTTCCTGCGGTAATCGCGCCGGTCGCCGCGCCAGTCAGCGCGGTGATATTCCCGGTCGTCGCCCCCACGGCGACGGCGGTGATCATCATGATCATCGTTGTGCCGGTCCCAACCGCCGCGGTCCCTGCCGCGCCGGTCATCCCGGTCGGCGTGCGCCACAGGCGCGAGGATCAAGCTCGCCGCCGTAGCGGCGGCCATGAAGCGGGTGAAGGTCTTGAGAAGGGTCATGGTAACACGGGCCTTTCGGGATCGACTTTGCCTGGCGCCAGCACGCAAGCTGGACTAAGCGCGCAAAAACCGGTTTCGTGAGATCGAGTGTCTGCCCCCGCGTCTGAACTTTGGCTGAACAGGTCCTTCAGGTTTCCCCGATGAGCGAGTTTGGCGATCTGCGCATTTCCGGCAGCCTGACCCTCCCGGCCTGGGAGATCAGCGAAGCCTTTGTGCGGTCGTCCGGGCCGGGCGGGCAGAACGTGAATAAGGTGTCATCGGCGGTGCAGCTGACCTGGCAGGTAGGCGCCTCATCACTGCCGGCCGCCATCAAGGAGCGGTTCCAGAAGCTCTATGCCAGCCGGATCACGGCAGACGGCCGCCTGATGCTGGAGGCCAGTGAACACCGCAGCCAGCTGCAGAACCGCCAGGCCGCCCGCGCCCGGCTCGCCGAGATGATCCTCAAAGCCTGCGTCGCCCCGAAACGCCGCATCAAGACCAAACCCACCGCCGGCAGCGTGCGCCGCCGCATCACATCCAAGAAGAAGCGCGGCGAAGTGAAAGCCCTGCGCGGCGGTGTCGGTGACGAGGACTAGGCCGGTGCGGACTGCCCGGCTTTCCCGGACCGCGGCCCGGATGTCGGCGAGCGAGCTTCAGATGCCAGTGTCCGGGCGCTGGTTCGTCTTCGCAATATAGAAGCCGTAGCTGACATAGGCAGGGAACTCTTTGCAGAGGGCAATTTCCGCCTCCTCTGACGCGACGATCGCGCGCGCTGTTTCAGAACCTGCCTGGCGTGCAAGGAACGGCTCGAACTGCGCCTGCAGCGGACGATAATGGGTGTCGCTCCGGCACGCTCGGGCAGCGCAAAATACCTGAGCGGAGCTGAGCCACTGGCCTCAAGGACAGCAAACCTGGCTGACGCAGTCGCAACCTCCGGATATTGATTATGCCGGTGCTGCGTGAGCTTTGCCGGTCTCTCGCCGATAAGGGGTCAATATTGCGCGCCGATTGACAGGCCTGGTGGCCGCCGTGCTGGTCGTTCTTTTGGCGGCTGACCAGGACACGCTCGTGTCAGTCTGGTGCTTTTTCGCGGCATCGGGCGGCCTTCTCCTGATCCCGGCAATCCTGTCAGCAGGTTCCGGGTTCAGGAAAGAGCCGGCGAAATCAGTGCCCGGCTCCAGGCGCTTGCCCGCCGACAGCCGTTGACCTCAGGTCCGCCGCAGTCCGGCCGCCGCTCTGGGGCGGTGCCGGGAACCTGCGTGCAGAAATCGTGCAAACCTTTCCTGGCCGTCAGCGCCGTGTTGAAGGCGGATAGCGGATGCTGCTTGCTGCGCGGACCTTCCCGCGCGAGCGCGAGCCCTGGCAATGACACTCAGGCCCGCCGCCGGGATCAGCTCTTCAGCTCGTCCTCGATGGCGGCTTCGATCAGCGGGATATTCGCGCCTTCGATATACTGGTCTGCGATGAAGAAGCCGGGGGTGCCGGCGACCGCGAGGTTCTGGCCGAGAACCTTCATGTCTGAAAGCTGCTGCTGGACGGCCATAGATTGCATGTCGGCGCGCATCCTGGCGACGTTGATACCGGCGGCCTTGGCGACCGCGTCAATGTTGGCGTCGGTAAGGTCGTCGTTCGACTTGATGCCCATCAGGGCGACGTGCATCTCAAGGTACTTGCCCTGCTTGCCCGCGGCAAGGGCGGCAAGGGCCGCAGTTTCGCTGATCCCGCCGAAGATGGGCAGTTCCTTGAAGACGACGCGGACTTCGCCGTCATACTCTTCCGGCAATGCGCGGACCCAGTCGACCGAGCGTTTGCAATAGCCGCAGCGGTAGTCAAAGAACTCGACCACGGTAACCTTGGCGTCAGCCGGGCCGATCGAATAGTCGCCGGCACGGGCATAGAGTTCAGTGGCGTTCGCGGCGATTGCGGCCTGGGCGGCAGCAGCCTGGGCAACCTTCTCTTTCTCTGAAAGCGCGATCAGCGCTTCCTCGATGATTTCCGGGTTCTCGAGAATGTATTCGCGCACGATCTTCTCGATCTCCGACTGGCTGGCGCCGCCGGCGCCGGGCTGCGCGCAGGCCGGCAGCAGGGCGAGGGCCATCACGGCGACGACGAGCGAGGGTTTTCTGAGGAGGGGCGTCATGTGGCGTCGGTCCTGTGTGTGAAACTGGCCGGACTATAGGCAAGCGCGCGCTTCAGTCCACCCACCCTCACGCAGGTGTTACGGACGGCTGGCAGCCGAAAAATCGCCAAAAGGCATCGGGCGTTGCGAGGATTCCAGCGACAGGCGAGGCTTGCGGCCATAGCGCTCGTAGAGCTCGCGGTTGTCGGGATTGCTGGGGTCGGTGAT
>CALGEF010000222.1 GCA_937881755.1 uncultured Acidobacteriota bacterium | reverse complement strand
CGGCATTGAGATCGGCCAGGTCACCATCGCCTTCAACAAGAAGTAGTCAGACCGGAGGTGGATTTTAGTTGACGGGAAAGCCTGCCACGCGCGCCAGTCCCTGCTATACGTTCCCGATGAGTTCCAATCCGAATCGTCTCCCGATCAGCCAGATGGCGTCTGCCCGTCCGCCCCAGCCGGTGGCGGAGGGCGCGGCGTACCTGAAGGGGCTGAACCCCGAACAGTGCGAAGCCGTGCTGCACACCGAAGGCCCGCTGCTGGTGCTGGCGGGCGCGGGCACCGGCAAGACAAGGGTGCTGACGGCGCGCCTGGCACATATCGTGGCGACGCGGCTGGCTTACCCCTCGCAGACGCTGACGGTGACCTTCACCAACAAGGCTGCGCGCGAGATGCGCGAGCGGGCGCTCTCCCTGCTCGGCGAGGCGGGCGAGGGTCTGCGCTGGCTCGGCACCTTCCATTCGATCTCGGCGCAGATCCTGCGGCGGCATGCCGAACTGGTCGGCCTCAAGTCGACCTTTACGATCCTCGACACCGATGACCAGGTGCGCCTGTGCAAGCAGATCGTGCAGGCGGAGAACCTTGACCCCAAGCGCTGGACCCCGCGCAATCTCGCCGGCCTGATCGATGGCTGGAAGAACCGCGCGCTGACGCCGGACAGGGTGCCAGGCGACGAGGCGGAGCTGTTTGGCAACGGCAAGGGCATCAAGTGCTACGAAATCTACCAGTCGCGGCTGAAAGTGCTGAACGCCTGCGACTTCGGCGACCTGCTGATCCACAACATCACGATCTTCCAGCAGAACCCTGATCTGCTTCGGGATTTCCATTCGAAGTTCCGCTACATCCTGGTCGACGAGTATCAGGATACGAACGTCGCGCAGTACCTCTGGCTTCGGCTGCTCGCGCAGGGCTCGAAGAACATCTGCTGCGTGGGAGATGACGACCAGTCGATTTATGGCTGGCGCGGCGCCGAGGTAGACAACATCCTGCGCTTCGAAAACGACTTTCCGGGCGCCAGGGTGGTCCGGCTGGAGCGCAATTATCGCTCGACAAAACATATACTTGCAGCCGCTTCTTCGGTGATCGCTCACAACAGGGGCCGCCTCGGCAAGACGCTGTTTGTCGGCGATGACAGCGCGGCGGCCAGCGATATCGATGCGCCGAAAGTGAAAGTGCGCGGCCTCTGGGACGGCGAGGCAGAAAGCCGCCTGATCGCGGATGATATCGAGGCGTGGGTGCGCGGCGGCGGGCGGCATGACCAGTGCGCCGTGCTGGTGCGCGCGTCCTGGCAGATGCGCGCGTTCGAGGAGCGGTTCATCCTGCTCGGCATTCCGTACCGCGTGATCGGCGGCCCGCGCTTCTTCGAGCGCGCCGAGATCCGCGATGCGATGGCCTACCTGCGCCTTGTGCGCTCGCCGGACGATGACCTCGCCTTCGAGCGGGTGGTCAACGAGCCCAGGCGCGGGGTGGGGGACACGACCCTCGCCAAGCTGCAGTCCTCTGCGCGGGCCGACGGGCGCAGCCTCTATGCCCTGACGCCGATGGTGCTGCAGACCGACGAGATTAAAGGCGGGGCGAAGCGCGGCCTGACCGGGTTCATCGACCAGATCAACCTCTGGCGCGACAAGCTGAACGGCGGCATGGCGCATACCGAACTGGCCGAGATGATCCTCGAGGAGTCCGGCTATACCGACATGCTGCAGAAGGACCGCAGCCCGCAGGCACAGGGCCGTCTCGACAACCTCAAGGAACTCGTCCGCGCCATGGGCGAGTTTGATTCCCTCGCCGGTTTCCTCGAACATGTCGAACTGGTGATGGACGCTGCGTCCGGCGCGGGCAGCGATGACCAGGTCCAGATCCTGACGCTGCACGGCGCCAAGGGGCTGGAATGGCCGGCCGTGTTCCTCCCTGGCTGGGAGGAGGAAGTGTTCCCGTCCCGCCGCTCGCTCGACGAGAGCGGGATGCGCGGCCTCGAGGAGGAGCGCCGCCTTGCCTATGTCGGGATCACCCGGGCACGGGCGCGCTGCTACATCTCCTTCGTCGCCAACCGGCAGATCTATGGCCGCTGGCAATCGGTGATGCCGAGCCGGTTCATTGACGAACTGCCGCATGAGCATGTCGATGCGGTCTCGGAAACCGGTTACTCCGGCATACCGGGGGCGGAATCTGCCTTTATCGGCACGGTCGAGGACCTCGGCGAGCGCTCGAACTATGAAAGCCCGGGCTGGAAGCGCCTCAAGGAGAATGCCGCCCGGCCGTCCGGCGCCCCGCCGCGCGAGGCCTCCGGCCTGAACGCTGCCGCTTCCGGCCCGGACGCGTTCCCGGCCGGCGCGCGCGTGTTCCATGACAAGTTCGGGTACGGCAAGGTGGCCTTCAGCGAAGGCAACAAGCTGACGGTTGATTTCGACAAGACCGGCCGGAAGAAGGTCATTGCGACCTTCGTGACAGCGGCCTGACCTGCAGGAAAAATGCACCGCCGGGGAACTGCGGTCCTGCCTGAGGGTGAGAGGGTGGCCGGTCCGGCGCCGGCTCCGGGGCGGCGGAGGCGCAGCGGCGTGTCTGACCCGGCGTTGCAGTTGAAGACCAGGCGCATCCGCCTCAAGCAGATCCGAACGATCCGTTCATTTCGCCCTCACCTGGCGAGCCAGGGCGGGCCGACGGTGTGAACGCGGGGTCCCAAAGCGTTAACAGACGTGCCCAATTTTTTAACCAAATCGGAACGTATCGTTCCGTCAGGCCCCCGTATTGCGACGGCCTTTGGGCCCTCCCCTGCTGTGTTGCAGGGGATTCTGCGGAACTGAACGAAACGTTCCGCTAAACTGCGGCCCGCTCCTTGCTTTAAAGGAGCGTTAACGGCAAAGGGTGTATGGGGCTGTGATCTGACAAAAGCACGTTGCTGGACGGAACGGTCCGGACCGTATAGAAAAGAGCTTGGATTGACCATGATCGGTAGCCTTCTCGGCCTGTTGTCCACGGACATGGCCATCGACCTCGGAACCGCCAACACGCTGGTCTACGTGAAGGGCCAGGGGGTCCAGCTCGATGAGCCCTCGGTCGTTGCGTACATGACGCAGGGCGGCCGCAAGATCGTCTATGCGGTCGGCGAGCAGGCGAAGAACATGCTCGGCAAAACCCCGGTCAACATGGAGGCGATCCGCCCCATGCGCGACGGCGTGATCGCCGACTTCGAAGTCGCCGAGGAAATGATCAAGCACTTCATCCGGAAGGTTCACAACCGCCGGGCGTTCGTGTCCCCCCTCATCATCATCTGCGTGCCGAGCTCCGCGACCAGCGTTGAGCGCCGCGCCATCCACCAGTCTGCCCTCGCGGCCGGCGCGCGTCATGTCGAACTGATCGAGGAGCCAATGGCCGCCGCGATCGGCGCCGGTCTGCCCTACCAGGACCCGGCCGGCTCGATGGTCGTCGATATCGGCGGTGGCACCTCGGAAGTGGCTGTGCTCTCCCTCGGCGGTATCGTCTATTCGCGCTCCGTGCGTGTCGGCGGTGACAAGATGGACCAGGCGATCGTCAACTACCTGCGCCGCGAGCAGAAAATCCTGATCGGCGAAATGTCGGCTGAGCGGATCAAGAAAGAAATCGGCACGGCAATGCCGCCTGAGAACGGCACCGGCATGGCGCTGACCGTGCGTGGCCGCGGCACCCTCGACGGTGTGCCCAAGGAAACCGAGATCACCGAAGCGATGATCGCCGAAGCCCTGCGCGAGCCGGTGACCGAGATCATTGACGCCGTGAAGCTGGCGCTTGAAGCCATGCCGCCGGAACTCGCCGCTGACATCGTCGACCGCGGCATCGTTCTGACCGGCGGCGGAGCACTCCTGCGCAACCTCGACACTGCGATCCGCAACCAGGCGCAACTGCCGGTGATGATTGCTGACGACCCGCTGAAATGTGTGGTCAACGGCTGTGGACAGGTTCTCGAGAATTACTCCAAGATGAAGAGTGTTCTCTGCCCTGAAGTCTAGTTCACGGGCATTGCAGGGAGCCTGAGGCATGGTACGTTCCGGCCGTTCCAGTCAGAAATCAGGCGCCCGGCGGGTCACGCTGGGCATCCTGATCTTTGGTGCGCTGGCGCTCATCGTGGCGCAGTCGGCGCCGCAGATCAGCAGTTTCTTTGTGCCTGCCCGCACCACGATCAGCGACCGGATCGGCGCGCCGGCCGATACCAGCCTCTGGGCGCTGATCAGCGGACAGGCGGGCCGCGAGCGACGCATCAGGGAACTCGAAAACGAGGTGCGCGATCTCGCGCGCTACAAGGCCGCCGCCATCTCGATGGCGGAGCGGATGGAAGCCTACGAGAACATCCTGAACCTGATGGGTGAGCCGCCCGAAAGGGGCGTGACCGCGCGGGTCACCACCGTGGTGGACGGCCCGTTCGCGCAGACAGTGCTCGCCAATGCCGGCAGCCTGCAAGGCGTCGTGCCCGGGGCCGTCGCGCTGAACGAGGGCGGCCTGGTCGGGCGCGTTATCCAGCTCGGCGACCGGTCTTCGCGTATCCTGCTGGTCTCCAACTACCAGAGCCAGCTGCCGGTGCTCGGCGAAGTCAGCGGCGTGCGCGCCATCATGCAGGGCAAGGACCGCGACCGGGGTGTTCTGAAGGACCTGCCGGAAGTATCTGATTTCATTGAAGGCGAGCGCGTGCTGAGCTCCGGCGAAGGCGGCGCGTTCCCGCGCGGCCTGGTGGCCGGCACCGTGACGAAGCAGGGCTCTGAATGGCTCGTCAAACTGGCGATGCGCGATCATGCCAGCGGCTATGTCCGGATGATTGTGCCGCCCGAGATCGTTGAGCCCTTGCCCGAGGCAGAGGTGCCGGAAGTTGTGCCGCCGGAAACCGGCGCACCCGCACCTGCCGCGCGTGCGGTGCCCGCGCGCCAGGCGGTGACAGAGCCGGTTGCGGCAGCGGTCGCGGAACCTGTGCCGGCCGCAGCGCAGGCATCAGAGGCGGACCCGCCGGTGATCCGGCTGACGCCCACGCCGGCACAGGGAGGCGAATAGGCTTTGGCCAGCCCGCTCTCCAGCCGCAGGAAGCGCACGCTCTGGAGCCAGTCCGGGCCGAGCCCGCGCCTGATTTTCGGCGCCGCGATGATTGCGATCGTCGGCGTGCTGGGCATGACGCCCAAAGCCTTCTTCGGCATTCCGCTCGCCTGGCCATTTGCCGCGCTCTGGGGCGCCATCGGCTGGGGCCGGGCCGGCCTGTCGCTGCGCCCGATGTTGCTGCTGGTGATGTTTGGTCTGATGCAGGACATCGTCTCTAACGCGCCGCTCGGCTGCTTCGCGATGATCAACCTTCTCATCTACGGCCTCAGCGCGGGCATTGCCGACCAGACGGACGGCATGCGCGACACCCTGGTCGCCGTCCTCGGCCCGGCCGTCCTGCTGGTGGTCGCCTTCCTGCTGGTCTGGGGTTTTGCCAGCATCACCAGCGACCATCTGGTCCGCGCCTGGCCACTGATGACCTGCTTCATCACGACGGGCCTCATCTACGCGTTCGGCAACGGGATGTTCGATCTCGGCCGTCGCCCGGGCGAAGCGCCGGGGGGCAGCTGATGGCACGCAAGAATGGTCCGGAGGCTGACTTTGACCGCCGCCTGCTGCTGGCGCTGGGCGCCGGCGGCGCGGTGTTTGCCACACTGGTTGGACGACTGTCGCAGCTGCAATTCTTCGAGGCCGAGCATTACCGCAAGCTCGCCGACGAAAACCATATCCGCCTTGTGCTGGCGCCGCCGCAGCGCGGCCAGATCCTTGACCGGTTCGGCCGTCCCCTCGCGTCACAGCGTCAGGCCGGCCGCGTGTCCGTTGTACCCGAGCGGCTGGACGATCCGGAAGCGACGCTCCTGCAGCTCTCGAAGTTCATCGACCTTCCGGAATCGCGCATCAAACGCGTACTCGAGGAAATACAGACCAACCGGATGCGCCGCGCGAGCTTCGTGCCGGTCACGGTGGTACAGGAACTGAGCTATGAGGAGTTTGCGCGCCTGCGCGTGCGCGCTGTGGAGATGGACGGCGTCGACGTGCAGATGGCCTCGACGCGCTCCTATCCGCGCGGCCGGGATTTTGCGCACGTGCTCGGCTATGTGGCGCGCGCCAGCGCCGACGATCTGACGCGGCTGGCCGAAGGCCGCTCGCCGGACGAACTCAAGACGTTCGAGGAATTGTTCCGCCACCCGGACATCCGTGTGGGCCGCCAGGGCATGGAGCGGTTTGCCGAGGACTGGCTGCGCGGACGGCCGGGACGCCGCCGTGTCGTGACCAACGCGCATGGCCGCCCGATGCAGGAGCTGGAGCAGGACCCCACCAACGCCGCCGTGGCCGGCAAGGACCTGTTCGTCACGATTGATGCCGAGCTGCAGCGCGCGGCGATCGATCGGTTCGAAGGTGAAAGCGGCGCCGCCGTGCTGATGGATGTGGCCTCCGGCGACGTGCTGGCGATGGTTTCGACCCCGGCCTTCGACCCGAATTCGTTCGTGAACGGAATATCCGGAAAGGACTATGCAGAACTGCGCGACAACCCGATGGCGCCGCTCTATCCGCGCGCGCATGGCGGCGTCTACCCGCCCGGCTCCACCTTCAAGATGGTGGTCGCCACCGCCGCGCTAGAGGCGGGCGTCGTCAAGACCAGCGACACGGTTCGCTGCGGCGGCTCCTACCGCTTCGGCAACCGTACCTGGCACTGCTGGAAGAAAGGCGGCCACGGTACGATGAACATGCACGATGCGATCAAGCATTCGTGCGACGTATATTTCTATGAGATCGCGCGGCGCACCGGTGTGCGCAAGATTGCCGAAGTCTCCCATAAGTTCGGTTTCGGCGAGACCTTCGTGCTCGGCATGACCGGCGGGCGCAGCGGCCTGGTGCCCGATCCCGACTGGAAGCTGAAAGCGCGCGGCGAGCCCTGGTTCGAAGGCGAGACGCTGAACTTCGGCATCGGGCAGGGGCAACTCGGCGTGACGCCGCTGCAGCTGGCACTGATGACCGCGCGGATCGCGGCCACCGGGGCGCCGCTCAAGCCGAAGCTGATCGGGTTGGGTCCGCCCTCGGACAAAGACAGGATGCTGGACGCACCTTTGGATCCCGCGATCATGGAGATCCAGAAGGCCGGCATGTACGGCGTGTCGTCCGAGCCGGGCGGCACGGCCTACCGGTCCGGCGATCTCGGCCTCGGGGGCCCGCGCCTCGCGGGCAAGACGGGTACGGCGCAGGTGCGGCGCATTTCGGCCGAAGAGCGCGCAAAAGGCATTCGGGGCGGCGCAGCGATTGCCCGGGAACTGCGCGACCATGCGCTGTTCGTGGCCTACGCGCCCACCGACAATCCGCGCTACGCCGTCTCGGTCATCGTCGAGCACGGCGAGGGCGGCTCGCGCACGGCCGCGCCGGTCGGCCGGGACATTCTAGCCGCCGCGATCAGGATGGATAGCGGGCGCACGCCCGTTTATGCCAGGCGCGCGGATGCTGTCACGCCGTCCACGGACGGAAAGCCGGACGGAGATCCCGTATGAGCCGCGAAGGCTTTACCGGCTATACCCGCGGCGAAGCGCGCACCTCGACGGCGCGTGCGCTGCATTTTGCAAACGTCGGCCCGCTGGGCAGCATTGCGCGCCTGCCGTGGAGTATCATCCTGCTGATCGTCGGCGTTGGGTTGACCGGCGTCGCCATGCTGTTCTCGGTCGGCTGGGACCCCGTCGCGCAGGCGCCCTCGCCGGATGAAGCCAATCTCTGGCGTGACCAGATAACGCGCCTCGGCGTCGGTTTTGTCCTTATGATCTGCCTCGCGCTCCTGCCGCTTGGCATCTGGGCGCGCTTTGCCTGGCCCGCCTATGCCGTGGTGATCGTGCTCCTCGTAATGGTCGATTTCTTCGGCGTGATGGGCGGCGGCGCGGCGCGCTGGCTGAAAGTCGGGCCGATCATCCTGCAGCCGTCCGAGCCGGCAAAGCTTGCCGTAACGATGGCGCTCGCCAGCTACTATCAGCGCATGATGCCGACCAATAGCCAGAGCCCGCCTTTGCTGGTGCATGGCGGCGCCCTGCTGATCATTCTGGTCCCAGCGGCGCTGGTGTTCAAGCAGCCGAACCTGTCGACCGCCCTGGCACTGGCGGCGTCGGGCGCGATGATCATTTTCTTTGCCGGGATCGCCCTGCGCTGGGTGGCCGCCGCCATTGGTATCGGCCTGCTGTCGGTTCCCGCCATCTACTCCTTTGTGCTGGAGCCCTACCAGCGCGAGCGCGTCGATACGCTGATCGCCGGCATCACCGGCGAGGCGACCAACGGGCTCGGCGAAAGCTACCAGATCGAACAGGCGAAGATTGCCATCGGCGCCGGCGGCTTCAGCGGCCGGGGCTACCTTCAGGGTATCCAGTCCCAGCAGGAATACGTGCCCGAGCAGCAGACCGACTTCATCCTGACGATCATCGCCGAGGAGTTCGGCTTCATCGGCGCGGTCGGCCTGCTCGCGGTGTTCGCTTTCCTGTTCGTCTGGTCGTTCCGCGTCGCAGCGCGCAACAAGAGCTGGTTCGGCCGCCTTGCCACCATCGGCGCGACTTCGACGATTGCCTTCTTCGCGATCTTCAACAGCGCCATGGTGCTGGGCCTGCTGCCGGTGCTCGGCATGCCGTTGCCGCTGATCTCGTATGGCGGTACCGCGCTGATCACCGTAATGGCCTGTTTCGGGCTGATCCTGTCGGCCCACCTGCACCAGGAAGAGAAGATGTCGGCCCGTGGCCTGTTTTAGGGCAGATGCGCCGATCCGCGTTGATATTTGTCGCTGGATGGCTAGGGTCCCGCGAACCATTACCTCGGGGAGCATAATTCATGGCACAGATCGGCCGCAAGACTGAGAACTGGAGTTCAC
>CALGEF010000221.1 GCA_937881755.1 uncultured Acidobacteriota bacterium | reverse complement strand
GCCCACCACGTCGTCGTTGGAATAGAAGGCACCGAGAATCCAGGACGCTCGGTCTGCATCTCCAGAAAGGCGGACTTCCTGCGAGAATTGCTGGATGTCGTCGGACTCGATGAAGTCTGTCTGCCGGAATGGTGTGCCGTCGGTATCAGCGCCCCATTGGCGTTCAAAATCGAGATAGCCGGTGATCGAAGTCACGGTCACGCTGCCGAGATCGGCCTGCAGGCGAAGCGTGGCTGCGTACTGGTCGACATCATAGGTAGGATCGACAGACCAGTCGCCGCGATAAGGATCGTTGTCGGTCTCGAAGTACCCCAGGAAATCCGTACACTGAGTTGAACCGGGGCAGCTGGCGCCTGCGTTCGGAAGCGCGCCGAAAAATTCCCCTACGCCGACTTCCGAACGTGTCTTCTGGCCTTCGAGTTTGAGGAGGGCCTCAAAGCCGGAGGTCGGCGCCCAGAGGGCCTGCGCCCGGCCAAGCAGGACATCGCGTTGCCCCACATCGCTCTGGTCGGACGTGTCATAGAAGACGCCTTCACCCTGATTGATGTACTTGCCGCTGACCCTGAGAGCGAACGTATCGGAAAGAGGCTGGTTGAGGACGCCTTCGAGGTCGGCGGTCTGGTAGTTTCCGTACCCGGCCGCTACGCGGCCTGAGCTTGCCTCAAGGCTCGGACGGGCAGAGATTATGTTCAGGGCGCCGGCCGTGGAGTTTCGTCCATACAGGGTGCCTTGTGGACCTTTGAGCGCCTCGAGGCGTTCAAGATCAAAGAAGTCAGCATTCAGCAGGGCGAGCGAACTGAGGTAGACTTCGTCGACATAGACGCCGGCCGCCGGATTGTTGGTGGCGCTGAAATCGTTGAGTCCGATCCCGCGTATGGTGATGACCGGAAGAATGCCCGGACTGTTATCCTTGACGTCGACGTTGGGCAGCTGCGTCACAAAATCGGTAATGGTTTCTATCCGGCGCTCGGAGATGTCTTCAGCGCCGATGGCGTCGATGGTGGCGCCGACATCGATGATGTCCTGCGACTTCTTCTGGGCGGTCACGACGACGGCTTCGAATACGCGCTCCGTCTCGGATGCGGAGTCCGCGGAAGCTGCTTCCTGAGCAAAGGCAGGGGCATTGAACATGAGCACCCCGACACTGGCTCCGCAGAGTGCCAACGAACGGAAAGCCCGGTGATGAACGACAGACATGGTATTCCTCCCAACTACGTCTTTTTTCGACGTTTGCGTATAACTGCATATGCAATTGTCTTTCAGGCCCTGTCAATATTTCGACGTTAAGGAATTCGCGCTGGCGATAGCGTTGCAAAATTGCTGTTTTGTTCTCATAGTGTGCGCATGGCTGAAGCATCGCTCCCTCTGTCCCAACCGCGCCGCGGCCGACCGCCGGTGCGCGGTCCGCTGCAGCGCCAGCAGCTTATGGATGCGGTCGCCCGGAAGATTAATCTGGATGGACCAGGCTCCATCGTGCTCGTCGACATTGGCGCCGAAATCGGGCTGTCGCGCAGCTCGGTCTATTACTACTGCCGCGACGCCGCGGATCTTGCCCATCAGGCTTATCTTGAAGCGACAACGCTGCTGGCGCAGGACTTGGCCGCCGCACGCGCCGCGTCCCCTGAGCCCGGCGCTCAGCTCGCTGATTTCATTCGCCGCGTGCTTGCAGATAACCACCAGCCTATGGCGGTCCTGAACGATATCGCGTTCCTACCGGAAGCCCTTTGCATCGATGTTCGAATGGCCAATGAGCGCAATGTCGAGGCCCT
>CALGEF010000220.1 GCA_937881755.1 uncultured Acidobacteriota bacterium | reverse complement strand
ACGAAGAGGACTGGCTTGGAGGTCAGCAGCTGCAACATCTGCCAGGCCTTCACATCATCGGCGGGCACCTGCGCCTTGCGGGCCGGACGGCCTTCGGTCAGTTCAGCCAGCGCAAGATCGATCAGCGCGACCTGCGCCCTGGCTTCCTTGTCGCCGGACTTTGCTTTTTTCTCGACACCGGCCTTGCGCTTCTCGAGACTGTCGAGGTCGGCGAGCATCAGTTCTGTTTCGACAACTTCGAAGTCCGCGATCGGATCGACCTTGCCGCGCACGTGCGTGATGTCGTCATTGTCGAAGCAGCGCAGCACGTAGATGACAGCATCCGTTTCGCGAATGTTGGCGAGGAACTTGTTGCCGAGGCCTTCGCCCTGGCTGGCGCCTTCGACAAGGCCGGCAATGTCCACGAAGTTCATCCGGGCCGGTATGATTTCCCTGGAGCCGGCAACCCTGGCCAGGGCATCAAGCCTCGCCTCCGGCACGGCCACCTCGCCGACGTTGGGTTCGATCGTGCAAAACGGATAGTTGGCGGCCTGCGCGGCGGCCGTCTGGGTCAATGCATTGAAGAGGGTGGACTTGCCGACGTTCGGCAGACCCACGATTCCACATCTGAAGCCCATGGCGCCTTGCACTCCGGATCAGCTGAACCGGCGCATTAGCCCCTTTTGGCGTGCGAAAACAGGCACAAAAATCGCTTCGCAGCTTAAATGACTGGCCTGGCCGCGCTGCGGGGGTATTCTCCCGTGGTTAACCGTATCAGAAGGGTACACGCCCCATGAGTTATGATGTCTTCCTGGTGTCCGCGGTCGAGGACCTGGACACCGCCAGGCTGGTCGCGCGGCGCCTGCGTGCCCTAAAATTCCGCGTCTGGCTGGACCAGAAGCAGGATGACGAGACATTCGATGCGAAGGACGCGCGCGATGCGATGAACTCCCAGGCGATGCTTGTGCTCTGGTCAGCGAGCGCCGTGAAGAGCGACTGGGTGCGGGCCGCCGCGGCCGTCGGGAATTCCCGCGCGGGCACGCTGGTCGAAGCCGCCCTCGACAGGACCATCCCCTATGAGCCGTTCCGCACGCACAAGCGTTTCGCGCTCGATGGCATGACGTCGCGCAAGTCTCCTCCCGCCTTCGCAGACCTCATAGATGCACTTGGCCGCCGCCAGGGCCGCAGCGACCTGCGCGAATGGAACGCTTTCGGCGCGCAGGACGAGGACAGGCGGATCGACTGGCTCGCCGCTCACCCGAATGATCCGCTGTCGCTGGACGCCAGGAAGAAGCGCGAGAAGGATCTCGGTATCAAGCCGGCGCCGGCGCGCGAAGCGATTGGCGCCGCGGCGCTGGCTGCCGCGTCACTGCGCGCGACAACGTCCGCGCCTTCCCCGGCGGGCACGCTGGCCGGGCAGCGCACCAATGGCGCCGTACCGCTCGCCTCAGATGGCGCGATCGCCTCGGCCAACCTAGCTGGCGAAGCCCTTGGCTTCGGCACCATGATGGCCGTCAGCCTTGCGGTCGGCGCGATGCTGATCCTTGCCTGGGCCTTCCGCTCGCAGCCAGCTGCCATGGCGCCCGGGATGATGCCTGCTATCGCCAATGCCAGCCTGGCGCCCGCAGCCTGCCCGGCCGGCACCGTGCCCCGCTCGATGCTGCGTGTACTGGAGCCCGGCCCGGTCACCGACGATACGGGCCCACCGCCGGATCAGGGTCCGGTTATCGACGATCAGGCCGGACAACCGGGCTGAGGCGCGCCTCACCGGAAAAGAAAAAAGCCGCCGGGCGAACCGGCGGCTTTTTGCTGGCCTGCGGCGTCATCTGCGCGTTACCTGAGGACGCGTTCAATCTCGCGGGCGGCGGCTTCGAACTGGTCCACGCCGGTCTGGTCTGCCATGACGCGGCGCGCCGCTTCGGTGGCGGCATCCGCGGCGGCGCGGCGCACTTCGCTTGCCGCTTCGGCCTCGGCGCGCGCAATGCGGGCAGCGGCCTGGGCTTCGCGGCGCGCGATCTTGTCGGAGAGGTCTTTCTTCGCGTCGGCGAGAAAGGCTTTGGCGTCGAGCTTCGCCTGTTCAATGATGGCTTCGGCTTCCTTTTCAGCGTCCTGCTGGCGGCGTTCGGCGAGCGCGAGGGATTCAGCCGCCTGTTCCCGCAGGTTAGCGGCTTGTTCAAGTTCAGCCCTGATCGCATCTGCGCGCGAATCGAGATTACCGAGAACGGCCTTGAAGGCCCCCATACGCCAGACAATGGCAAAGAAGATGAGGACACCGATCATCACGAGGTGCGTGACGGTGTCTGTGAACGGCGTCAGCAGCGTGTCCTGGCCCTCTTTGCCTGCGGCGAGGGCCGCCGGCGCGTGCATCAGCAGGCCGGACGCGAGCGCGAAACGTTTCATGCGCGTTTCTCCAGAGCTGCCTTGACAGCCTTCTTGAGGTCGGCCTTTGAAGCCTTGACGCCGAGACGGGCGGTCATGGCTTCGGCGGTGTCGACCGCGATCTGCTCCACGTTCTTCATCGCATCGGCGCGCAGTTTCGAAATGCGCCCTTCGGCGGTCTCGAGTTTGCGGGCAAGGTCGGCATCGACGCGCATCGTTTCCGTCGCGAGTTCCGCCTCGGTTTTCTCGCGGGCCTTGTCCGCCGTCTCGCGGGCCCTGGAACGCGCCTGGGACAGGCGAAGCTCAAGCGCTTTCTGTGCTTCAACCGACTGGTTGTTCAGGCGCGCGGCCTCATCGAGGTCTGCTGCGATCCGGTTTGAGCGTTTCTCAAGCGTATCGCTCAGCTTCGGCAGGACGAAGCGCGCGAGGGCGAAGTAGAGCCCGAGGAAGAAGACCGCGAGCCAGAACAGCTGCGAGGCAAACCACGTCGGATCAAACGCCGGGAAGGGCGCCTTGACGGCGTCGCCGCCATCGGCAGCGGTCTCTGCGAGAAATGCCAGCAGGCTCATGGCGTGCCCAGCTCCTTACCTGTGCCGGTTAAGCGGCGAACAGGATCAGCATCGAGATGACGAACGCGAAGAGGCCGAGGGCTTCTGCGAGGGCCATGCCGAGGAAGAGGTTGCCCGACTGTTGCGGGGCGGCCGAGGGGTTACGCATCGCGGCGTCGAGGAACGAGCCGAAGATGTTGCCCACGCCGATTGCAGCGCCGATCATGCCGAGCGTGGCGAGGCCAGCGCCGACATACCGCAGACCTTCGGTGATATTGCCTTCCATGGGAGTCTCCTGTTGGGATCGAGGGAAATTCGGGTTGATATGGGGCCCGTGAAGCGTGTTCCGCTGGAACCGTCAAGGGGCAGGACTTGGCGCGATTGGACGCACCGGCGGGGAGTTGCTCCGGTCAGTGGTGCGGGTGGATCGCGTCTTTCAGGTAAACGCAGGTCAGCAGGGCAAAAACATAGGCCTGCAGGAAGGCGACCAGGAACTCGAGCGCCGTGATCGGGATCAGCAGCAGGTACGGAACCCAGGCCGCCCAGGCGAGGCCGGCGCCGGTAAGCATGACCACGAAGATCGCCAGCAGTTTCAGCATGATGTGGCCGGCCAGCATGTTGGCAAAAAGACGCATGCCGAGCGTGATCGGCCGGGCCAGGAAGGAGATGATCTCGATCGGCACGAGGAAGAACATGACGGGCAGCGGCACGCCGTGCGGCGCAAACAGGCCGAAGAAGCCGAGACCGTTCTTGTAGATGCCGTATCCGACGACAATCAGGATCACGACGATGGCCAGCGCTCCCGTCACGGCGATGTGGCTGGTGGTGGTGAAAGCGTAGGGGAACATGCCGACGATGTTGGCGCCCAGGATGAAGAAGAACAAAGTGAACACGAAGGGGAAGAATTTCAGGCCTTCTTCGCCGGCGGTCGAGCGGACCATGTCGGCGATGAAGCCGTAGGACAGCTCGCCGAGCGACTGGATACGGTTCGGGATGAGACCGCCGCGCGAGGCCGCGACGCCGAGGAAGGCGAGCACGAGGCCGGTGGAGACCATCATCCAGAAGCTCGAGTTGGTGAACGACAGGTTATAGCCTGCAGCCGTCCAGTCGAGCAGCGGGAAGATCTTGAACTGGTGAATCGGATCTGTGGCGATG
>CALGEF010000219.1 GCA_937881755.1 uncultured Acidobacteriota bacterium | reverse complement strand
TGCTGGACCGCCACCATGAGAATGCGCGGGCGCCGCTGTATGCCTCGACGTCGGATATCCCGGTATCGATCGACAAGACGGGCGCAGAGGAGCTGACAGCCGGGGACGAGATCGTCTGGTGGCCGAACTGACGGCGCCGGGTATGTCTTTCTTCCCAGCCTCCACAAACTCTTCCTATCACGGCATGAAGTCAGCCGCCTGGGGGCTGACCGCAATCGCCGCCGCGACGATCATTCCGGCATTGCTGCACATCGGGCTGCCCGACGGCGGCGCGGGGGTGATTGCCGGGCTTGATCTGACAGGCGCCGAACGCACCATCATCAGCCTGTTTGCCTGGGCCGGGACGACGCAGTTCGTCTGGGGACTGATATTGCTCGCCGTGTCCCTGCGCTACCGCTCGCTCGTGCCTCTCGCGCTGGGCCTGCTGACCCTTGAACGCGCCCTGCACACCTGGAACATGTGGGGGCCGAAGGGCGCGCATCTGGCGGGCGGCCACCATCCGCCGGAAGCCTGGGTGACTTTGGGCAGCGTGCCTGTCCTGCTGGTTTTGCTGGCAATGTCACTCCGGCGGAGCTGAACCGGCCGGGGGCATGTCCCTCACGACACGGAAGCCGATATGGCCTGAGGAAAAATCCGCTTCCTGGGGCTGGCGGGCTGCAGGCCGGTAACGGCGGCAGAAATTGTCCGCACACAGATAGGATCCGCCTTTGATCGTGTTATCGCCTGCCCGATAGGGCGTGGCGGTCCATTCCCAGACATTGCCGATCATGTCGTAGAGGCCAATGGCGCTCGGCGCGAAGCAGCCTGCAGCCGCGCGGCCGGCGACACCGTCCGAGGCCTGATCAACAACCGGGAAAATTCCTTGCCAGGTATTGGCGACAGGCTTGCCTGAGGCGTCAAAGGCGCCTGACCAGGGATCGGCGGGATCCGGCAGGCCGATGGCGGCGGCGTATTCCCATTCCTCCTCTGTGGGCAAGCGGGCGCCGGCCCAGGCGGCAAAGGCCTCGGCATCCCCCAGCGAGACATGCACGACAGGGTGGTGCATACGCGCCGAAATATCCGATCCCGGACCTTCGGGCGCGCGCCAGGTGGCGCCGGGGACGAGTTGCCATGTATCGGTGGGCACGGCGCGTTCGGCCGGCATCCGGAACACGGCGGAGCCCGCACCGGGGCCGCCAGCGGCCGCGCTGCGCTCGGCCGTCGTCAGGTATCCCGTGGCTTCAGAGAAACGGGCGAACTCGGCATTGGTGACTTCATGGGCGAGCATCTCGAAGCCTGCGATATGCAGGATCATCCCGGGCGCTTCTTCGGGATAGACGGCGTAGGCGCCCTTGCGGTACCGGCCGGCATGTATGTTGACGAACTGACCGATAGTACCGGCGTCCAGACCGCATGTTGGTAGCGATACGTCAGCTGGCGGAGCATCTGAGGGCGCCGCGCCGCCGCATGCGGCGAGGACGGCCGCCACAAGCAGTGCGCCCGCGCGCCTCATGCGCCGAGGAGACGTTCCAGCATAAGCCGGAACACAATGCCGGCTTCGTGCGGTGCAAGGTCCGAATCCTGGCGCAGGCGGCGCCAGGTCTGGAAGCTGGCGGAGGTTTCGATGGCGGCGAAGAGGACGGGATCCTTGTTGATCTCCTCCGGCAGAAGCGCCTTGAGGGTCGAGCGTTCGATCAGCAGGCCGCGCCGGTATTCTTCCATCAGGAAGCGAGACTGGAACCGGCGCAGGTTCGCCGAAACCCGCACGGGCAGGATGTGCTCGTAGATCTCGGTGCGGCGGGCAATGTGTTCGAAAAAGCGCTCGCGCCACTCGCTCGCTTCGAAGGGGGCGAGGATTTTCGGCATGACTTCCGATGAGATGCGCTCGGCCATCTCCACATAGAGGCTGTCCATGTCTTCGAAATGGCGGAACACCGTGCGCAGGCCGACTTCGGCGCGTTCGGCGACACGGGCCGCGCTGGGGCTCATCTCCCCTTCGCGGATGAGGCTGAACATCGCCTCGATGATCTGCGCACGGCTGCGTTCGCTGCGCTGGCGCCGTCCGTCGGAGATATCGGACCTGGCCGCGGGGCCTGGCGGGATGATCTTCAGGCCTGTCATTCAGAACGCTTTCCTGACTTCAGTCGACTCACTGGCCGCTGGCAGGGAGTAGATGAGGCCATCTTCGGCGACCTCCATCGGGCCGTCAAACAGAGCCTGAGCGTCCTTCATGAACAAGGCATTGAGGGCACGTGACGGCAAGGGGGGGACGGTATGGTAAAGGACAAGGCGGCCGGCGCCGGCATCCTGGGCCGCGCGGGCGGCGTCGGCGGGCGTCGCATGGTAATCGAGGATGTCGTTCAGCACCTTGGCGAGGTCGTCCCTGCCCGCTTCGGCCATCGCCTCGCGCATGCGCACCACCATGCCGGGGTTCAGCGCATCGTGGAACATGAGGTCCGCGCCCGTGGAGGCGGCAACCAGGTTGGCATCGTAGAGCGAATCTCCGCTGATCGAGATCGAACGGCCTTTATAGTCGGCGCGGTAGCCATAGGCGGGCTCGACCGGGGCATGGCTGACCCTGAAGGCGGTGATCGTCAGGCCGCCTGCCTCGTAGACAACGGACTGGCCACCAGGACCGGCGGGCATGGCGATCGGGATGGGCGCGCCGCCGCGCCCCTCAGGGTTGGCGATTTCGGCGCCGTGATGGCCGGTTCGGTAGGTACTGTCGATGCGGTAGGCGGCGTTGAAACCGTTCACAACGTCTTCCACGCCGGTGGGCCCGTGGACAGGCATCGGTACATCCCGGCCGCCATTGACCCAGGCCTGCATCAGGAGTTCGCCAAGTCCGTCCATATGATCGGAATGCAGATGGGTGAGGAAGACGGCGTCTATCTCGGCGACGGGATAGCCCATCCGGGTAAGGGTCCGGATGCCGCCCGAGCCTGCATCGATGATGATGTGCTGGTCGCCTGCGACAAGGGCAAGACAGGGGCCGCCCCGCTGGGGGTCGGGGAACGGGGAGCCCGCACCGCAAACATAGACGTGGAGACCATCTTCCAGGCCCGCGGCAGAGTTGCGGCCGATATTCTGCTTCACGGCCCGTTCAAACATCTGTTCCGAGATCTGTACACGGAAGACATGGGCGCCCGCGAAGAGAAGTACGGCGGCGGCGCCTGCGATAAGGAGAGTCCAGCGAATAGGGCCCATGGTCTCAGCCCAGTGCCTTGATCATATCGAGGAAGGGCGAGGCAACACCGGTCTGCGGGAGCACGGTTTCGATGTTCAACTGGCCCTTCAGGCCCGCTGAGCGGTGTACGGCGATTTCGCGCCACTCCTCGGAGAGGGACATGCGCACCAGCGAGGCGCGGTCGGGGTACATGGCAATGGCGACTTCGTCCCACAGCTCCTCGACCTGGCCGAGCGCGAGGAAGGTAACGTCGCCGGCGAAGATGCCGCGCCCGCCGAACTTCGGCAGCAGTTCGGTCACGGCGCGGCCATAGATCATATAGGCATCGCGCCCGGACAGATCGCAGGGCCGGCCGTCATCATACTCGGCCTTGCCCTTGAATTTCAGAAGGTTGACCATGAAGATGGGTCCGTCGGGGCCTTTCTCCATCATCGCCGAGAACCGGGCGGGATCGGTCGGGAAAACTTCGTTCAATACCTGCATGTCTATTCCTCCTCAGGCGGATTGTCCGGACTGGCGTTTCAGTTCTTCCTCGATCACCCACAGGCGGTCCTGCCCCCAGGTGATCACGTCGCCCACCCGGAAGCTGGGGACACCCCAGACTCCGAGGGCCATCATTTCGGCGCGGTTGGCTTCAGCCTCCGCGCGCCAGGTGTCTGTGTCCAGCTGCTGGCGGGCGGTGTTCCAGTCGAGGCCCGCAGCCTCGACAATCTGGCGCAGGCCGGAATCGCTGCCGGCATCAATGCCCTGCGACCAGACGCCGGCGAGGAATGCGTGGCAGAACTCATAACCCCTGCCCTGCGCCTGCGCCCAGGGCAGGATCGAATAGCCGCGCTCCACCGGCCTGCCGACCGGGTCTGCAATCTTGCCGAAGGCAACGGCGTGGCGGCGGGCCTCGCGCGCCGTATCAAAAGTGATGTAGCGGCTTTTCATGCGCGGCACCGGCAGGCCTCGCATGACCATGGGCAGGACGTAGCGCAGCTTCAGCTCAGCCCCGTACGCATCGGCGAGCGCCTTCGCCCGGGCCGCCACGATATACGTATACGGACTTCTGAACGAGAGGTAATAGTGCAGCTCCAGCGGCGCAGACGCACGCGCGCTGCCGGCGGGCGAGACCGGCGGCGGAAAAATCGGGGCGGTGCCGGTATCCGGCTTGCGGGCACCGAGTTCGGCCAGGCGCGCCTCGAGATAGTGCAGCCGGTCGACGCCCCAGTACCATTCACCGCCGTAGTGGAACGTGGCGCCCAGATAATGGCCAAGTGCTTCCCGCCGGGCATTGCCGGCGGCGAGGTCTGCTGGCCGCGCTTCGCCTTCGAGTGCGCCGTTCCAGAGCGCTTCGCCGATCGCGGGGGCTTCGGCCGCGAAACGGCCCGCATCCATGGCGACCGCGAGCCGGGCATTGGCGAGCCGGACACTGCCTGCGCCGGGCTGCGCGCCCGGATCGGAATATCTGAGTCCCGCCTTGCGGGCGAGGCGCTCTGCATCGAGCCGCGCGTAGGCTTCCAGCCGCTGCCGCTCCGGCGCAGCCCATTCGGCAGGCGGGCCAACAAGGTGGACCTGCAGATCGATATCGTAGCGCGCGAGGAGGTCTGCCAGCACCTGCGCAGCCAGGTGCGAATAGGGATCTGCCGCTTCGTGGAAGTATTCGACTGTGTGAGGCGCTGAAGCGGCGAGACGCCGGGCTTCGTGCCTTGCCCGGTTCCGTTTCAATCTCTTCTCGCCGGTGAAGATCGCGGCAATCCGCGAAACCAGGAGGGTTTTCAGCGACATGGGGCAGCGCCCCCGGACAGGGCCACCGGTGCGCCGCGCGCGGGCAACACGACACTACGGACCATCGGGACACCCGGACCTTTCCTGCGAAACGTATATATTGACACTTCAAGTGCCATAAATAACAGGATTGCTCAAGCCTTTTGCTTCCGGCGGCGCCAGAGGAGCGCGCCGCCTGCGATGAGGGCAAAGAGCGCGATGCCGGCGCCGATCAGGTAAGGCCGGTAGCGTTCCGCCTGCCGGGCAAGCGAGTGGCGGGTAACCTCATCGAGGGAGTTGTAACCTTCCGGCACTTCCAGGACACCGGCGCGCTTGCTGTAGGCTGCATATTCCGCAGACAGATCATCGTAGATTTCAGGGCGCGACGCGCTGAGGTCTGTCGTTTCACCCGGATCCTTCGAGAGGTCATAGAGGCGCCACCGGGCGTCGCCATGCGGGAGCTGGTTGCGGGTCAGCTTGTAGTCACCCTTGATGACGGCGGCGTTGCCTGAGACTTCGATGACGATGGCATCGTCCGGGCCGTAGACGGCGCTTGTCTCGCCGCGCAGCAGGGGCAGGAGGCTGCGGCCGGTCATCGGCTTTGCGCCGTCCAGTTCCGGCCCGCCGCCCGCAAGCGCGAGAAGTGTTGGCGCCACATCGGTCACAAAGGCGCGCGCATCGACACGGCCGCCATCACCCAGACCAGCGCCGGCCATGATGAAAGGCACCCGGATGCCGCCTTCGGAGCCGAGGAACTTGAACTTGTCATGCGGCGAGGCGGCGGCCATGGCCCATTCCGGGCCGATAAACGCCCAGCTGCCCTTCTCGCCCATGCCTTCGAGATCCATATGATAGCCGTTCATGTCCATCCAGAACTTCAGGCGCGGGTCGGTGTCGCCGCGTGACGGTTCCGGGCCGTTGTCGGATGTGACGACGAAAATCGTGTTGTCATACCGGCCAGTGGATTTCAGGTGTTCGAGGAGGCGGCCGACATGATGGTCCATCGCTTCCAGCATGCCGGCATTGACCTGCATCCAGGCGGCGTAGAGCTCCTGCTCTTCCGGCGGCAGGGAATCCCAGGGCTGGAAGCCAGC
>CALGEF010000218.1 GCA_937881755.1 uncultured Acidobacteriota bacterium | reverse complement strand
CGAGGCATTATAGCCGACTTCGGAGCGGAACTGGTCGAGTATCTCAATCGCCCGTTCACGCTCACCGCGCGCTGCCAGCAACTCCGCAAAGGTCTCCGCGCCGACGGCAAGGCGCGCGCCGGCCTCCCAGATCGCACTGAAAGTCGCCGCGGCCTTCTCGTCCTCGCGCGCCGCTGTCTGCACGAGGCCCATCATGTGCAGGGTCGCATTGTCGAGGCGCGGATCGCCGGTCAGGTTCTTCTGGAGCATCGCCTCCGCCGCGGCGGCACCGTGCGAGCCAAGCAGCGCCCAGGCTTCAAGGTTGCGCGCGATCATGCGGTTGAAGGCGCGCAGGTCGCTCGCCTCGATGATCTCTACGGCGGCGTCAGTCCTGCCGCGCCCGATGGCGTCCACCGCCAGCGTCAGGCGCACCAGGCCCGCCTCGCTGCCCGCGTCACTGGCGCGGCGCGCCAAGCCGGCGGCCACGCCGTAGTCCCCGGCCAAAAGGGCGGAGAACACCGCCCGCTCCGCCACGCCCGCCGCTTCCGGCGCCGTGCCTATTGCGGAGGCGTAGTGCCGGGTCGCCGCCTGCGGATCGTTCGTCATCGCGGCGAAGCGCGCGATCATGAAGTCGCCATAGGCCCGCGCCTCGTCCGGCTGGTCATCAGATGAATAGGAGGTTCGGGAGAAAGGTCCGCTGGCACAGGCCGCAGCCAGGAGAAGCGGCGCAAGCGCCAGCAGGAGCCGATGAGTTTTCATGCGGTGAAATTCGCAGCATCCGGCAGACGCGGCAAGGGGCGCCGCGCCGCAAAGGCCTAGTTGGAGGCGAGCCGCAGGGCCTGCTGGTCGAAATAATCGTCAATCGCGGCCGCAATTGCCTTGACCGATGCCTTGCGACCCTTCTCGGACTGCAGCCGTTTTGCGTCGGCCTCATTGGTCAGGAAGCCGAGCTCAAGCAGGACCGCCGGTACATCGGGTGCCAGCAACACGTAAAAACCGGCATTGCGATGGGTATTGCGCAGTACCGGCCCAGCCTTGCTCAACTCCGGCAGCAGAAGTTCGGCAAACTCTGCCGACCGGGTCCTGGTCTCACGCTTGACGAGGTCTTCCAGAAGGCCGTTCAGCCGGTCCGGTGTGCCGTCCTCCATGACGATCTTCCAATCGTTCTTCGTCGCTTCCCGGTCGATCCGCGTCTCGCCGCGCGCCGAAATCGTGTAGACGGACGCCCCGGAGACGCTGGTGGAGCCTGCGGCGTCGGCGTGCAGGGAAATAAACAGTTCCGCGCCCCAGTTGCGGGCCAGCGTCACCCGGTCCTCATGCTCGACATACACGTCCGAATCCCGCGTCAGGCGCACTTCATATCGCCCGTCCGCATCGAGCACGCCCTTCAGCGCCAGCGCCGCCTTCAGCGTGATGTCCTTCTCCTTGCCGCCAGCCAACGCCATCGCGCCGGGATCCTTGCCGCCATGCCCGGGGTCGATCACCACCACATGCCGGCGCCCGCCGCCGGACTTGCGGCCGGAGGTCACCGTCGCCCCTGCCAGCTGTTTCAGCGGGTCGGCTCGCGCCTCGGCATACTGCGTCTCCAGCCCGGCGAGCTTCCTGGTGTCGCGCCGGGCTGCAATCGTATAGCGGGCCGGCGAAATCGTATCGAGATCGAGGATCACCCGGTAGGCGCGCTCCTTGCCGGTCGGCGGCAGGCGCAGCATGCGTGTCACCGCCATCGGGCGGTCGAGGCTGAACTCCAGACGCCCCGGCTCCAGCGACCAGCCCTCTACCCCGCCGGCACCTTCACCGGCCGCAGAGTACCCGTTCCGGGCGAGCAACAGCACAACCTTGCGTTCCCCATGCAGCTCGGTGACGAGGCCATCGGCGGTTTCGGCGACATCCGTCCAGATCGTGATCCGCGTCGGCGCGCCATCGCCCACGATTCGCACCTGCGTGACGTCCGCCGCCGCTGGCACAAGCCAGCCAAATCCCAGTAATATCAGAAGGATAAGCAGGAATCTCGGCATCGGGGCAGTGGACGGGCCTGACGGTCGGTGACTAGAACGGATCGTGCCGTCATAGACCGCTGAAGATTAACCTTCGCTTGACCGCGCCTTAGCAGCGGGTTCGTCCCCATTCGGAATTTGGCCCTTTCATTTCGGGGCGAAATTGGGCACTATCTTTGTGTGGCTGTCCGGAAGGGCTGGCCCAAAGGTTTCCCTCTAGCGCGCACCCACCCGGCTTCCCCGGAAAGGCAAGCGGGCCGCGCGCTCCGGAAAGCAAGGAACAATGCGCAACTGTGCCTCTGCCAATACAGGATTCGCCGGATCGCCCACGCGGTTCGCGGAGCCGTCCGGCGTGGCATATCCCTCACAACTCATAGCCGGCCTTCGGGGCCAACCGAGGCGCACTGCGCCCTGGCCCGCCGCGCCGGACCGAAAGGTTCTGTTACATGAGCAGATTAATGCTTATCGACGCCGCCCATCCCGAAGAAACCCGGGTGGCCATCGTCAACAATGGCCAGGTTGACGATTTCGACTTCGAATCGACCGGCAGCGAACAACTCCGCGGAAACATCTATCTCGCCAAAGTGACCAGGGTGGAGCCCTCGCTCCAGGCCGCCTTTGTCGAGTATGGCGGCAACCGCCATGGCTTCCTCGCCTTCAGCGAGATCCACCCGGATTACTATCAGCTGCCCGCCGAGGACCGCGAAGCCCTGCTGCGCGAAGCCGCTGAGGAAGCTGCCGCCGCCATCGAGGACGATGACGATGATGACGGCCCCTACATTCCCCACGGCATGAACGCCGGGAACGGCAATGCCGAAGATCACTCCGGCCATGACCATGATCATGACGAAGAGCATGACCAAGGCGAGGAGACCGAAGCCGCCGCCGAAGGCGATTCGGACGGAGACGGCGAGGAGGGCGGCGACGATGCGCCGAAGCCCGGCCAGTCGCGCCCCCGCGCC
>CALGEF010000217.1 GCA_937881755.1 uncultured Acidobacteriota bacterium | reverse complement strand
CCCTGTCCCTCCCAAAAATGGGGTGGGAACAGGTTGCCTCACTTTGCGAGCGCTGTGACTAGATATCCAGCGTTTCGACGAAGGCGGCGTTGTCCTGGATGAACTTGAAGCGGAGTTCGGCTTTCTTGCCCATCAGGGTGTTGATCAGATCGGCCGGTTTCATTTCGGTGAGTTCGTCCATCGAGTCCGGCAGCGTGACGCGGGCGAGCACGCGGCTCGCCGGGTTCATCGTGGTTTCCTTCAGTTGGGCGGGGTTCATCTCGCCGAGACCCTTGAAGCGGGTCAGGTCGATCTTCTGGTTGCCCTTGAAGTGTTCCTTCGTGATCCGGGCACGGTCTTCATCATCCATGGCGTAGTGGATGTTGCCCTTGTTCGCGAGCTTGTAGAGCGGCGGCTGTGCGAGATACAGGCGGCCGCCTTCGATCAGGCCGGGGGTGAGGCGGTAGAAGAAGGTGATAAGCAGGGCCGCGATGTGGGCGCCGTCGACGTCCGCGTCGGTCATGATGATGATGCGTTCATAGCGCAGGTCATCGAGATTGAACTTGCGGCCAAGCTCCGTGCCCAGAGCGAGTGAGAGGTCGGAGAGTTCCTGGTTGCCCATCAGCTTGTCGTCGGAGGCGGACTCCACGTTCAGGATCTTGCCGCGCAGGGGAAGGATTGCCTGCGTCTCGCGGTTGCGGGCCTGCTTGGCGGAGCCGCCCGCCGAGTCGCCTTCGACGAGGAAGAGTTCGGTCCCTTCTGGGCCCTTGGCCGAGCAGTCGGCAAGTTTGCCGGGGAGGCGGAGCTTCTTGGTTGCCGACTTGCGGCTGATCTCTTTCGCCTTGCGGCGCTTGGCGCGCTCGTCGGCGCGGTCGATGGCCCAGGAGAGGAGCTTGTTCGCTTCCTTCGGGGACTGGGCGAGCCAGTGGTCAAAGTGGTCTCGCACGGCCGCCTCTACGAGACGGAAGGCGTGGGTGGAGGAGAGCTTGTCTTTCGTCTGGCCGACGAATTCCGGGCCGCGGATGAAGACCGACAGCAGGAAGCCGGAATGGCCCATGACGTCTTCGGCGGTGATCTCGGCGGCTTTCTTGTTGCCGGTCAGCTCGCCGAAATTGCGCAGGCCCTTGGTGATGGCCGAGCGGAAGCCGGCCTCGTGGGTGCCGCCTTCGGGGGTCGGGATGGTGTTACAGTAGGAGCGGGCGAAGCCGTCCTGCTCGCCGAAGCCGGCCTGCGTCCAGGCGATGGCCCATTCGCATTTGCCGTCATGGCCCATGTCGACGAGGCCGGTGAAGGGCTGCTCGGTGATGGTCGCCTTGTCGGCGAAGACTTCGCCGAGCTGGTCGGCGAGGCCGTTGGGGTAGGAGAGGACCGCGTCGGCAGGGATTTTCGAATCTTCAGGCAGGAGGTCGGCGTCGCAGGACCAGCGCACCTCGACGCCGCGGAAGAGGTAGGCCTTGGAGCGGGCCATGCCGAACAGACGCGCGGGGCGCCAGCGCAGCTTGTCGCCGAAAATCTGCGGGTCCGGCTTGAAGCGCACCGAGGTGCCGCGCCGGTTGGGCGTAGTGCCGACCTTGGCGAGCTTGCCCATCGGGGCGCCGCGCGAGAATTCCTGGCGATATACCGTGCGGTCGCGGGCGACTTCCACTTCGACGTGTTCGGAGAGGGCGTTGACGACCGAGATGCCGACGCCGTGCAGGCCGCCAGCGGTTGAATAAGCCTTGTCGGAAAATTTGCCGCCCGAGTGAAGCGTGGTCATGATCACTTCGAGGGCGGATTTTTTGGGGAATTTCGGGTGGGGGTCGACGGGGATGCCGCGGCCATTGTCGGTGACGGTCAGGTAGCCGTCATTGGTCAGCTTGATCTCGATGCGGTTGGCATAACCGGCGACGGCTTCGTCCATCGCGTTGTCGAGGACTTCGGCGAATAGGTGGTGGAAGGCGCGCTCGTCGGTGCCGCCGATATACATGCCGGGACGTTTGCGGACGGGCTCCAGGCCTTCGAGGACCTCGATATCCTTGGCGGAGTAGCCGGAAGTGCCGGCCAGAAGGTCATCGACGGGCTTGAGTTGCCGGGCTGAGGACATGGGACCGATTCTCCGTCATCTGGGGTGCCGGACAGGCCGGCGCAGTACCCGCGCAGATGAGGCTGAAACGGTTCCGAAAGCGTTAATGACGCCTTAACCCTCAGGCTTTCTGCCGGGACGCAGTACCAAGCCGGACTCGGGCGGCAGGGCAAGGGGGCGGGCGCTGTGGCGGCTATTCGTCCTCGGCCTCGGCGCCCATGCAGACGGGCCGCAGGGGGCCTTGGATGGAGCCGTCCGCCTCCAGATAGACGCTCCAGCCATCGACGCAGGGGCCGATCATCACGGCGCGGGTGCAGTACGTGCCATCGGCCACGCATTTGAAGCCTAGGGCGGCGAGGTCGGCGCGGACAGCATCGGCGGATGCGCCGCCGGCATAGCGAGCAGCCACGGACCGGGCGAAGGCGGTCTCCGCCCCGGTTCCAGACGTGCGGCCGGCCTCGGACAGGTCCGGCGCCGGTCGGCCGGCCAGCTGAGCGCCAGCGGGAGCGGAGGCGGTCAGGGCGAGAAAAAAGGCAGTCGCGGCAAGGCGGTGAATGGTCTTGTTTCCGGGGAGCGGGGGAGATTGCGCCGGATCGGATGAGTGTGTCGAGGGGCAGGACGTGAGCGCAATTCACACCTTTGTTGAGCAGTGCTGGCGTTGAAGGGGGGCTCAACGGTTTCCACATCCTTCGCATTGCCCGATAATCGCCCCATATGGTGATCTAGGGTTTGCGGGCCGCTGCCATGCGGGGCCCATGTAAAGGAGGCATTCAAATGCCAAGATCGAAGACAGTGCCGGTGTTGCCGCTCAGGGACATCGTTGTTTTCCCTGATATGGTCGCACCTCTGTTTGTCGGCCGTGACAAGTCCGTCCGGGCCCTCGAGATGATCGAGGAGTCCGAGAACGAGATCATGCTGGTCGCCCAGCGTGATGCGTCCATCGACAATCCGAATTCCGGCGACCTGCATGCCGTTGGGACACTCGCGACCATTTTGCAACTCCTGAAACTTCCGGACGGCACCGTGAAGGTGCTGGTCGAGGGCAAATCGCGCGCGCGGCTGGTCGAGCTGCATGACCGCGGAGAGTATTTCGAGGCGGCGGTCGAGACGATTGCCGAGGGCGATACCGTCGGCGGCGATGTCACCGCGCT
>CALGEF010000216.1 GCA_937881755.1 uncultured Acidobacteriota bacterium | reverse complement strand
TGTCGCCGTCTTCATCTGGTTTGCAGAAAACCTCGGCACCTTCGCCCGCGCCTGGACCTATCCCGGCCAGGAGGCCGGCTGGGAGATGGTGTCTTTATCCAAGCTCGGATCATGGTATCTGCTGATGATCATCAGTTTCGTCCTGGTCGCCACCGTGCACCGGGGCAGGGGAGAGGCCGCCCGTGAAAATCACCAGACTCCTCGTCGCGAACCGGGGTGAAATCGCCGTCCGGATCTTCCGCACCTGTCGCCGCCTCGGCATCGAAACCGTCGCCGTCTATTCCGATGCCGACCGCGCCGCGATGCACGTGCGTGAGGCGGATGAAGCCGTCCATATCGGCGCCGCCCCTGCCGCCGAAAGCTATCTGCGCATGGAGGCCATCCTCGCCGCCGCTGCCGGGACGGGCGCGAACGCCATTCACCCCGGCTACGGCTTCCTCTCCGAAAACGCCGCCTTCGCTGAAGCCGTCCTCGCCGCCGGACTCGCCTGGGTCGGCCCGCCGCCCGCTGCCATCCGCGCCATGGGCCCGAAGGACGAAGCCAAGCGCATCGCAGAGGAAGCGGGCGTGCCCGTGCTCCCCGGTTACCGGGGCGAGGCGCAGGACATCAGCACGCTGACGAAAGCCGCCGAAAAAGTCGGGTATCCGCTCCTTATCAAGGCTGTCGCCGGCGGCGGGGGCAGGGGCATCCGCCAGGTCTCCACGGCCGCTGACCTCGCCGCCGAACTTGTGAGCGCTGTGCGGGAAGCCGAATCCTCTTTCGGCGACGGCCGCGTGATGCTCGAGAAACTGGTCGGGCGCCCGCGCCATATCGAAGTGCAGGTCTTCGGCGACCAGCACGGCAACGTCGTCCACCTGTTCGAGCGAGACTGCTCCCTCCAGCGCCGCCGCCAGAAAGTCATCGAGGAAGCCCCCGCGCCCGGCATGCCGGAACCTGTCCGCAAGGTGATGACCGATGCCGCTGTGAAGCTCGCGAAAGCCGTTGGCTACCAGGGCGCGGGCACGGTGGAATTCATCGTGGACGGATCAAGGCCGCTCGGCCCTGACACCTTCTGGTTCCTCGAAATGAACACGCGCCTCCAGGTCGAGCACCCGGTCACCGAAGCTATTACCGGCACTGACCTTGTCGAGTGGCAGCTGATCGTCGCCTCCGGGGGCAAGCTCCCGCTGAAACAGAAGGATATCAAGCTCACCGGCCATGCCTTCGAGGCCCGCATCTGCGCCGAAGACCCTGCCGACAGCTTCCGCCCCGGGGCCGGCCTCATCCTCGAATTCGGCCTGCTCGAAGAGCCGGACGGCGAAACCCTGCGCTGGGACGCCGGCTTCGAATCCGGAGACCGCGTGCCCGCGAACTACGATTCCATGATCGCCAAACTGATCGTGCACGCAGAGACCCGGGACGCCGCGTTAGAACGTCTCACCGACGTTCTTGCCCACACCCAGCTCGCCGGCGTGCCGTCCAACGCTGGATTCCTCCGCCGCTGCGCGCTCTCCGAGGCGTTCGCGTCCGGCACGCACCACGTCAACTGGATCGGCGAACATCTCGGCGCGCTTGCCGCCGTGCCGGACGCGCACCGCGCCGCCTCGCTCTCCGCCGTCGCGACACTGCTTCTCGACGACGAAGGCGCTGTCTCCCCCTGGGACCTGCACGATGGCTTCCGCCTGAACTCGGCACCCCGCCGCGGCGTCCTCCTCGCCGCAGACGGCGAAGCCGAAATGGTCGGCCCGGACACCTCCCTCAGCGATGAGGCGCCGTTCCCGCTTATCACCGACCTTTCGCCCCGCCGTTTCGCCGTCACCACCGGCGGCGACACCTTCCTCATTACGATCCCTGAGTTCAGCGCTGACGCCGACGCCGCCCTTGGCGGCAATGTCGTCAAGGCCCCGATGCCCGGCAAGGTGCTCAGCGTACTGGCCATCGCCGGCAACACGGTAACCCGCGGCGAAACCCTCGCTGTCCTCGAAGCGATGAAAATGGAACACGCCCTGACCGCGCCGAGGGACGGCGTCGTGCAAGCCGTCCATGCCAGCGCCGGCCAGCAAGTCGCAGACGGCGATATACTGGTGATGCTGGCAGAAGAGTAGCCTACCTCGGCCCCGCCACAATCAGATCATCATGCAGGCTCGCGATCTCCCCGTCCGAATATCCGATACCGGATAATATCTCGTCGGTATTTTCCCCGAGGCTGGGCGCCCGCACCGGCGCGATCCGCTCAGCGTCCGAGAAAGCAATCGGATTGCCCGGTGTAAGATAGGTCCCGATGCCTGGATGTTCGAGCATTGAGAACATGGGGTTATCTGTTGAAATGTCCGGATCCTCACGCACTGCCTGCGCAAAGGTCCGGTAGCGGGCCCAGGTCACGCTGCGCTCTGTAAATGTTGCCTCGAATTCTTCCACCCGCCGCGAGTCGAAGAACGGCTTCAGCTGAGCGGTTATCGCATGCCGGTGTTCGAATCGTGCCCCTTCGCGGTTCAGATTGACGCCCAGTTTCACGGCCAGCTCTTCGAATGCCTCCTGCGTATGCGTCACAGCTTTAAGGTTGTCCCACTGGCGCTGCGTCAGCGCCACGACCACAACGCGCCCGCCGCCCTTGCACACAAAATCCTGTGCATACGCACCGTACAGGGAGTTGCCCATCTTCGGCCGGTCATAGCCGTTCACGGTCACCTCGCCGATGATCCCGAGATTGCCCAGCATTGCCAGCGCCATGTCCTTCAGCGCCAGTTCCACCAGCTGCCCGTTCCCGGTCAGCCGACGGTGCCGCTCCGCCGCCAGGATGCCCAGCGCTGCCTGCTGCCCTGTGATGCAGTCCCAGGCGGGCAGGACATGGCCCACCGGCTCGGTCGATCCCTCCGGCCCCGTCGCCATCGGAAAGCCCACCGCCGGGTTCACCGTATAGTCGACCTGCGGGCCGCCGCTGCGGTCCCCGGTCACTGACATCATGATCAGGTCGTGCCGGCGGGCCTTGAGCGCAGGATAGTCCATCCATCCGCGTACGCGCAGATTTGTCAGGAAAATGCCTTTGCCTTCGCCCGGCTCACAGATCAGCCGCGTCACGATTTCCTGTCCTCGCGGCGTCGTCATGTCCACGGCCAGGCTGCGCTTGCCCTTGTTAAGCCCCGCCCAGAAGAGGCTGCGGCCCTTGTCGGTGACCGGCCAGCGCCCATTGTCCAGCCCGCCGCGTATCCGGTCGAAGCGGATCACGTCCGCCCCCATCTGCGCCAGCGTCATGCCCGCAAGCGGCGCCGCCACAAATGCAGAGCCTTCGACAATCCGCAGCCCTTCCAGAATTCTGACCATCTTGTCCTCCCACGGGCCGGTTTCCGGCCTCATGGGATGTCATCTAGGCCGCGTCAGCCGCCCGCCCAGCTGAGATTGGCCTGCATGCCGGCGGCGCCCTCGCCATTCGCGGTGAACAGGTCCAGCCCGCCCGCCTCATTCGTCCGCCCGCAGACGGAAACATCGTCAAAGTCAAATAGCGGCCTGAGCCCCCGGAACGTATAGCTCGCAGGCCGCTTGCCCGGTTGCCAGCGCCGGGCCGCCTCCATCATCAGGATCGCCTGCAAGGGCCCGTGCACGACAAGCCCCGGATACTTTTCCGTCTCCATCGCATAGGGCCGGTCATAGTGGATGCGGTGGCCATTGAAGGTCAGCGCTGAAAACCGGAACAGCAGTACGGGGTCCACTGCCACACGATCCGTCCACGCACATGTCCCTACGGGTACCGGTTCCGGCGGGCTGAACACGTCCGGGATCGGCATGTAAACGATGTCCTGCTCTTCCTCCATCAGTCCGGCCCCGCCGCGGGAATAGGCATGGCGTACGGTCACGAACACCATCTCGCCCGTCCGTCCGGTCTTCGAGGTCACTCTGGCAATCGAGGACACCCTGGTCAGTTCGTCGCCGATCCGCACCGGACCGTAGAACTGGCAGCGGCTGCCGGCCCACATGCGCCGGGGCAGGGTGATCGGGGGCAGGAAACCGCCCCGCTGCGGATGCCCGTCCGGCCCGACGCCCGAGGCGCGTACGACCGGCAGGAAGTAAAGCCACAGCCAGAGCGGCGGCAACTCCGCTTTCAGCAGGTAATCATCCGGGTTCTGATCGAGCGTCGCCGCCAGCGCCCGCGCGGGCCCCGGATGCACGGTATCGATCTGCACCTCGGTG
>CALGEF010000215.1 GCA_937881755.1 uncultured Acidobacteriota bacterium | reverse complement strand
TGGCGGCCGCAGGATCTTCGCCAGACCGTTCGGCGCATGGATTTCCGACAAGGGCCGCCACTCCGCTGCCCGGCGATTATTCTGCAACATAGTCTGCCGCCTTGAAGACGTTCCAGCATTCGTCTGGCGTGAACATGCTGCAGATGTCCCTGATGACGTTCTTTCGCAAATGAACCGTGATTGCCTGTTCTGCCGAGGCGAAGGCCGTGACGATCCTCGCGATCTTCTATGGCGGACGGGGCTACGAGAGTTTGCTTCGAGAGGAGTAGCTCACCTCAAGGCAGGAATGGACAGGTTGGCTGCGATGATCGATTTCGGCATCCGGCAGTGCCGCCTCAGTCCTGTCACTCGGGAGCGTCACCGCAGCCAGGCCGGACTTCGCCGAAGGCGGTTATAGGCTCACGCCGTAGCACGCTCTGCGCAAACCCCGCTGACGCATCAGAGAATGACCTGATATTGACAGTAAGGCGATTTTGCCTTACTGTCTGTCCATGATAACGCTCACCATTACCTCAAAAGGGCAAGTTACGCTTCGGCGGGACGTCCTTGAGCACCTCGGCGTCGGTCCCGGTGAGAAAATTGATGTCACAATGCTTCCGGACGGAAGGATTGAGGTCCGGGCGGCGCCAACCGGCGAGATTTCATCAGTGTTCGGAATGCTCAAAAAGAAGGGCCGGCCGCCGCTGTCCATCGACGAAATCAATGAGATCACGAAACAAGGGTGGTCCGGGAAAGCCGGCGAGACGAGATGAGGATCACCGCCGACACAAATGTGCTCGTGCGCGCAATTGTGGCCGATGAGCCAAAGCAGGCACGCCTCGCTCAATCAGCTCTTGCGAGGGCGGATCTCATTGCAATCGGGCCGACGACTTTGTGCGAGTTTGTCTGGGTCCTCTCAAGGGGATACGCGATCCCACCCGCAGACATAGCGGCAGCCATCAGAGGCTTGATTGGCAGCGCCAATGTCGAGGTGAACCGTCCGGCTGTCGAGGCAGGGCTTGCGCTATTGGACCAGGGCGGTGACTTCGCCGATGGAATCATCGCCTTTGAAGGCGCCAGTCTCGGCGGTGCGATGTTTGCCAGCTTCGACAAAGATGCTGCAAAGCGACTCAGGAAACTGGGGCGAGACACCCTGCTGCTGGCCTGACGAACGGCCAGCATGCTCAAAGACGGACATTCAATCTAAATCGGGCCGCGCGGCTGAACTTGCCGAGCCCGGCCCATCAGGCCTGTGAATGGCGCCTGGATTTGGAGACGCATTCTTCCATCGAAATCTGGTAACAACGCGAAACTTCGAGCGGCAGCAATCCGGACGAGGGCAGCCAGGGACTGGTTTACTCCGTCAGGCAATTCATCGCCGCTTGCCGCCCCGGCGCTTCTGTCCAGAGGTGGCGGCCTTGCGGGCCTCGCCAGGTAATCCACCGCAAACCTGCAAGCCTGGGCAGCGCCACCCTTTTGGCCACCTCGATACTGGCTTTCCCGCCCGCGCTAAAACGGTCACGCCGCGGCAGCGCTGCGAATATCCTGGTCGCTGGCACCGTTTGCTGCGAGCATCATAACCGCGCGCGCTTTAGCCGCGCTCATACGATAAAAGTCGCGGTAGTCTACGCCGGCTTCGATCACACGCCGCGCAAGCCTGGCGCTTGTCGCACCGCGGGACTGGGCGCCGAAACCGTCAGCAGCCTGTTTGCCCAGCCAGGACCTGTCGAGCCAGCGTGATGTATCTTCCAGGAAGGGAACGATGCCGAGCTGCGCGCGCACAGCCTCAAGCGGCTGCGGCAGAAGCTCTTCCCACGCCACGAAAATTGCCGGGCACACCGCGTGTGCGGCAAGCCCGTTCCTGTGCGCCTCCTTCAACAAAGCGCGCCAGCGTTTCGTGCCGATGCTCGGTTGAATAAAAAATCTGGGTCCAATTCCAAACGAGGACCACGCCAGTTTCGAATATGAAACACCATAGAGATAAGCATGTTGGAAATAGATCAGCAGGCCCTCGCCTGAAAGGTTCGGGGCATAGCCAGTGACGACATGAAACAGATCATGCATCCAGCGCGCGCGCTCCAGGTAATACCGGGCGTCGTCACTGATCTCGAATGAGTCAAAAAACCCGTCGCGATAAATCAGCCCGGCCAACAGATAGCCTGGCACGCCGTAGGGATTGTCCATCGAGTCGAAAAAGGCCCGGCCCAGGCTGCCGGCTGGCATCGCCTTGAGCGCGGCGGTATCCGACAGGGACACGCCCAGATCCGGCCGCTCGGCAAGCAGGCGCCCTCCGGTTGGATGAACGCGCATGCGCTCGACATCAGCCAGAATCTCAGGACCGCCTGCCAACATCTTGATGCGCGGAACCTGCTTTGCGCCGCCCTCAGAAACGGGGTTCATAAGCCAACGCGCGCCGGCAAGGAGTGAGCTGGGAATATCGCGCTTCTCAAGAGTTCTTTTGGGCATGAAACTTCTGGCCTTTTTCGGCGATTTAATCAGCGCCAGGCTTTTAACCCACTTTCCGCCGCGACGCACCACCGACTGGACGGGCCAATGCTCTGATCATCGGTTTCGGCGTCTGGCAGTGTCGCCTCAGTCCTGCCATTCACCCGCCCACCGTCGTCAGGCCCACTGTCGTCAGGCTGCAGATCGAAAACGGCCATCGCAAGCACATGGCCCAATGACGGGTATTCCCCGCATAGGTGAGGGATCGGCAGGGTTCAGGTCAGCGGATAGTTTTTCCAACGGAAAAAAGCTGGTACTCGACACCGGCCTGTGTCTCCCGCCCTTCGCCAATTGCGAGGGTTTCGTTGAGCCACGCATACCGCGGATCGCCTGTCTCGAACTGCACCTGCGTCAGGAACAGCGTGTCGCCGAATTCACAGTCTTGCCCCAAGGCCAGGCGGGCTGTGATCCCGGCGCTGAACTTGTAGAGCCCCGTATAGCTGACATGGATCAGGGCCTGGTCATCGGTCTCAAACGTCTTGCGGACATCAAGACGGGCAAGTCCGTCGGCTCCCCGGATCAGCCAGTCTCCTCCACCGGGCAGAATCCGCCCTTTCAGCCGCTCGCCTTCAAAACGGCCCTCGCCGATGATGTAAGTGATCCGGTGTCCAAAAGGTGTGTCACCGATTGGCTGGACTGCCGACAGCGTGTTTCGGAATGTCAGGAGCGGCGTCAGGCGCATGTGTCAGCCTAGATGTCGATTACGATATTGCCAATCTCGCTGGCCGCCTCGACCAGTTCATGCGCCGCTGCTGTATCCGTCAGCGGCACTCGCCTTGCCACGGCGTGGGTTATCTTTCCGCTGGCAAGCGCAGAATTGATCCCGTCCGTGGTCTGTTTTCGGGCGACCTCGCTGAGCAGGTAAACGAGGTACATACGAAGCGTGACATTCCTGAACATCAGATCATAAAAAGGAATTGCCGGATTGGGGTCAGCCATTGATCCATAAGTTGCAATGACAGCGCCTGACTTCAGCACAGGCGCAACTTCAGCCAGATTGCCGCCAAACTCGACGTCGATGACACGATCGACGCCGGCGCCATGTGTCAGGTCCATGACCATCTCACGCACCGAGCCAGTCTTGTAATTGATCACATGGTCAGCGCCTGCCGTCCTGGCATGTGCCGCCTTCACGTCGCTGCTCACGCTGGTGAGGACCTGCGCGCCGCCATACTTTGCGAACTGGATGGCATAGTGGCCAACAGCGCCCGCGCCGCCCGTTACAAGGATCGTCTGGCCCTCTACCGGGCCATCGGCAAATACGCCGTGATAGGCCGTGCTCGCCGGAATACCCAGGCATGCACCGGCTTCAAAACCTGTATTGTCAGGAAGCAGAACCGCGTGTGCACTTGGAATGGATAGAAATTCGGCGCACGTCCCGAAAGCCCGGCGCCAGGCGGCGTTCCAGATCCAGACCCGTTCACCAATCCTTGAGGGAGGAACCCCTGCGCCGACGGCCTCAATAAAACCTGCGCCGTCGGAATGCGGAATAACGCGCTCAAAGGGGATCGGCCCGCGCAGGCCCGCGCGGGATTTGACATCGGAAGGGTTCACGCCGGATGTCTTGATCCTGATGAGGACTTCGCCCGGGCCGGCTTCCGGTGTCGGCAGATCCCCGAACCGGAGCACATCCCGGGCGGCGCCGGTTGCTTCGTACCAGACTGCTTTCATCGCGTTTTCCTCGAATTCAAGACTGTGCGAGCGACTCGGTATGACCGTCGACACCAATGGCCTGGCCGGATATTTTTGCACCCAGATGTGAAACAAGGAACAAAGCCATTGCCGCAACGTCCCCGGAACTGACGAAAGTCCGCAGCGAACTCTGACGCTGATAATCTGCGCGCACCTTGTCCGCAGACACACCGCGGTTGGCCGCTTCCCGCTCAATCACGCCGTCAATCCTGGGGCCCTCGACGCTGCAGGGGCAAAGGGCGTTGACCCGGATTCCATGTGGCCCGAGTTCCATGGCGAGCGTTTTGGTCAGTCCGATAAGCGCCCATTTGGCTGCGGTATAAGGCGAGCGCAACGGGTAGCCGAACAAGGCCGCATTCGAGGCCATCATCACAATCGACCCGCCGCCTGCCGCCTTCAGAAGCGGGATCGCATATTTCGTGCAATAGAACTGGGCGTTGAGATCCACCTCGATTGTATGGCGCCACGCGTCAATTTCGACATCTTCGCAGAGCGCCGTTGGCCCAGCGATACCTGCATTGTTCACAAGGATGTCGAGCCCGCCCATTGTGCGCTCGGCCGATAGGAAAAACTCACGCACGGCCTCGGGATCTGCGACATCGACTTCGAAGATATGCAGCTTGCTGTGGCTGCCTTCGAGGGCTTTGACAGCGCCGCCATCGAGATCGCAGACGCAGACGGTCGCGCCTTGATCCAGAAAATGGCGCGCAATCGAGAGGCCAATGCCATTGCCGCCGGCGGTAATGACGACCCGTTTGTCCTGAAGCAGGGGGGCGGATCCGGAGACCATCAAAGTCACTCTGAACTGGCCTGAATGCGTAAGCTTTACAGGGAAAAGCGGGGAGAAGGGGAAGGCTGTCAGAAGCGCTGGTAGAAGCTCAAGCCGATCGTGCGCGGGCGGTTGGTGGTGATGCGCTCGTCGTAGGTAGCGGCGTTTCGATTGAGCTCGGCGCGTTCGTCGGTGACATTGGTCACATAAAGGCTTGCACCCCAGGTGTCGCGATCAATGCCGGTCGAGAGATTCAGGATGGAATAGGCATCCTGCTTCTGCCGCCGGGCGACAAAGAGATCGGTATAACGCGAGCCGACATAGCGGTAACTTCCCTGGGCGAAGGCTTCCATGCCCATCAGGTCGAAATTGTATCGCCCAGTCAGCGCAAGCTTAAGCTTCGGGATATCGGGCAGTTCAGTGCCTGCAGGCGCATCGACATTCAGGGTCGAGAGGTTGCGGACATAGTCTTCCGTCAGTTCTGCTTCGATCCAGGAGGCCGCGCCGTTCACCTGGAAGCCCTCTGCCACAAGCAGCGAGAAATCTGTCTCAATGCCGCGTGAGCGCGCCGTTCCTACGTTGGCCGTCAAGCCGAGGAACGATTCAGCCGGATCAAAGCGCGTGATCTGAATCTCGTCCCAATCCATGTTGAAGATTGACCCATTCCAGCGAGCCCTGCCATCCCAGAATGTTGTCTTCCATCCTGCTTCGTAGTTGGTAATCAGGTCAGGCATGTAAATCGCAGGGATATTGGACGTCGAGGCGCGGTTGTTTCCCCCCGGCCGGAACCCTTCCGAATATGTCAGGTAGACCAGGACATCCGGAGTGAAGTTGTAGCTGAGGTTTCCTTTGAATACATCGCCGCTCT
>CALGEF010000214.1 GCA_937881755.1 uncultured Acidobacteriota bacterium | reverse complement strand
CTGAAGCTCGTTGGGGCTGCTCGGTTCCCCGCCTGACCCGATTGGCGAGCGACCCGTCCGCCGCCTGCCTCCGAGGGGTATATGCGCAGGCCGGGTGCGAATCGCAAGTGCGGCCGCCATTTGCGGGCTGGATAACCGCTATCGCCTTGTTCCGCCTCATGTTAGCCCTTCGGCCCTAAACCGCTGATGGAGGGCGCCATGATCTGCCGCACAGTGACGCTGACGGCGCTCGCTGCCGTTTTCACCGCTCAGACCGTTTTCGCCGAGACCGGCAAACCGGAGTCCAAGCGCTTTACGGCGGACCGCGTGTTCGACATCGAGTATGCTGCCGATCCGCAGATTTCGCCGGACGGTAAGACCATCGTCTATGTGCGTCACTCCATGGACCGGCTCACCGACCGGGATGTCGGCCAGCTGTGGACCATCAACGTCGCAAGCGGCGAGCATCGCCCGCTGGTCACCGGTGCCTCGGCCGCCTCGCCGCGCTGGTCACCCGGCGGCGACCGCCTCGTCTATACGACCGCAACGGGCGGCAAGCCGGAAATCCGCATCCTGTACCTCGACACCGGCCGCAGCTTCGCGCTTGCGCAGTTCCTACAAGGGCCCTCCGAAGCAGTCTGGTCGCCGGACGCCAAGACCATTGCCTTCTCGATGTTCGTACCCGCCGAGAGCCCCAGCTTCGCGGCGCCGCCGAAACAGCCCGAAGGCGCCGAATGGAGCGACCCGGTCAAGGTGTTCGACGACATCACCTTCCGCGCTGACGGCGCCGGCTACCTGCCCTACGGCGCCAACCAGGTCTTCGTACTGCCGGTCGATGGCGGCACGCCGCGCCAGGTCACCTCCGGCGAGGCGCCGATGCAGGGCCCGGCCTGGCTGGACAATGATACGCTGCTGGTGTCAGGCAACCTCGCCGAAGACCGCGAGATGGACCCGGTCGAGGGCGAGATCTATGCAGTCGAGCTGTCGGACCTTTCCGTCCGTCCCCTGACAACCCGCGACGGGCCGGACCATACTCCCGTCGTCTCGCCGGACGGCAAGCGCATCGCCTATCGCGGCTATGACGACAAGGTGCTCTCCTACCAGCAGGACAATCTCTATGTGATGAACGCCGACGGCTCGGGCGGGGCCGAACTGGCGGCAGATTTCTTCGGCAGTTTCGACCAGACCGTCTGGGCGCCGGATGGCAAGAGCCTTCTCTCGCTCGTCGGCGATCACGGCGTGCTGTCGCTTTACCGCATCGGCCTTGACGGCAAGACCACACAGGTCGCCACCAAGATCGGCGGCGCATCGATCGGCCGGCCTTATGCCAATGGCAGTTTTTCCGTCAGCGGAGGAAAGAAGCCGGTCGTTGCCTATACGGCAGGTTTCGCCGACCGGCCTTCGGAGGTCGGCGCGACTGGTCTCGACGGCAGGAATGCGAAAGTGCTGACGGCGCTGAACGATGACCTGATCCCGTATCTCGACATGCCGCGCATGGAGGAGATCAAGGTCGCCTCCAGCCATGATGGCAAGGAAATCGAGGGATGGGTCTATCTGCCGCCGGACTTCAAGGCCGATGGCACCTTCCCCTTGCTTCTCGAAATCCATGGCGGCCCCTTCCAGATGTACGGGCCCTATTTCTCCAGCGAGCTGCAGCGCTACGCCGCCGAAGGCTATGTCACGATCTGGTCCAACCCGCGCGGCTCCACCGGCTACGGCGAAGACTTCGCGCATGCCATCGACCGCGCCTATCCCGGCAATGACTATGACGACCTGATGAGCCTCGTGGACGAGCTGGTCGCGCGCAAATATGTCAGCGAGGAGCGTTTGTTCGTGACCGGAGGATCGGGCGGCGGCATCCTTACCGCCTGGATCGTGACGAAGACCGACCGTTTCGCGGCGGCCGCTTCAATCAAGCCGGTGATCAACTGGATGACGATGGCACTGGCGGCCGACATCGCCCAGTACGTGCGGCGCCACTGGATACGCGAAGACCCCTGGACCAATCCGGAGGCGTTCCTGAAATTCTCGCCGATCCGCTATGTCGACAAGGTGGTCACACCGACTCTGATGATGGTCGGCGAGGAAGACTTCCGCACGCCAACCTGGGAGGCCGAGCAGTTCTACACGGGCCTTAAGATGAACGGTGTCGACACCGCTCTCATCCGCATCCCCGGCGCCTCGCACGGCATCACGGGACGCCCCAGCCGCCTGATCGCGCTGACCGATAATATCATGGGCTGGTTCGCGAAATACGATCCGGCGAAGTCGGATAAGGCGAGCGCGGAAGACTGAGCGGTCTGGCGTCTCCGTTTCCGGGCACTCGCCTTCGCAGGTCCCCTCGGGGTGGGTCGTGTTCGATCGGATGCAGAGGTGAGCTCAGGCGTCGTTGGCGGGGGAATCGTCGCGCTGGCGGGTCTTCCTGATGGCGGTTATGATGCCGATGCCAGCCAACACGACAGCGCCTGTTGCGATACAGGCGGGCTGGACGCCAAGTTCGCAGGCCCCGCAGGACAGGCCGCCTGTCAGGACGATAAACCCTGTAAGATAAAGGGTAAACGACGACATGGGTCACCAGGTGATTGAGAAAACTCTCTCCCGCCAACGCGCGGAGTGCTATTGGGTTCCCGATTGTTTGACAGCGGAGGAATTCGCTGGAGGGCCCTCACCTCCCACGCCTTCGGCATTGGCCCCTCCTCTTCCATTGCATGGGAAAGGGGTTTTCATCTCGCCGTCCCCAGTGCCACCTAACCTCTCTCCCACAAAGTGGGAGAGGGGGCCCATTACGCAGCAATGGGAGGTGAGGGGCTCAGCGCGCCGGAACGTGCGCAGCGATTAGGTGCGGCCCCGGGGTTGAGAAGGCGCGTTCAAGAGCTGCGTCGAACTCCTCCGCCGTGCGGGCGTTCACGGCCGGTACGCCTTGCGCTTCGGAGAGCTTCACCCAGTCGATCTCCGGGCGGCCGAGGCCGAGCAGGTCTTCCGCGACGCGGCCCGGATTGCCGGCGCCGGTGCGGGCGAGTTCGATATTCAGTATGCGGTAGGAGTTATTGACGAAGATCACGTTGACAACCTCGGCGCATTCACGCGCCATGCTCCACAGCGCCTGGTTGGTATACATCGCGGCCCCATCGCCGGAGATGCACAGCACCTTGCGCCCTTTCGCGGCAATCGCGGCGCCGAAGGCCAGCGGCAGGCCCTGGCCGATCGCCCCGCCGGTCAGCATCATCCACTCGTGGGGACGCGCCCGGCCGGTCATCATGAAAGCCGGCAGGCCGTTGGAGACGCCGTCGTCGGAGACAAAGCTGCCCTCCGGCAGGTGGCGTGCAATCGAGGCGCCGATGGTGGCCGCGTTCAACGCGCCGGTGGGCATGCCCGGCAGGTCGAGCGGCGCGGCGTCCGCCGACGTTTTCGCGCCGAGCGCATCGGCCAGCGCGCCGAGGATCGCTGCGCTGTCGCTTTCGGGGCCGCCGATGATCTGCGTGGCGCAGCCTTCCGGCACCAGTACGCTGGGGCGACCCGGATAGGCAAAGAAGGCCACCGGCACCTGCGTGCCCGCGACCAGCATCAGGTCCGTGCCGGCAAGGTCGGCCATCGCCCCTTCGGCAAAGTATTGCATCCGGTCCGGCGCAAAGATCGCGGCGCCGCGTGCCATGCGCGGGAAAAATGTATCCGTCAGCACACGGATGCCATAGGCCTTGAGGCGTGCAGCTTGCGCGAGGCC
>CALGEF010000213.1 GCA_937881755.1 uncultured Acidobacteriota bacterium | reverse complement strand
GGGCACTCATCTAGTTTAGGCATAATTCTATCTGCAAATTCGATTGGCCGATACCCGGCCGGTTTCTTACGCTGGCACCATAGAATGGTGATGATAGATGTCTGAATTTTCTCTTCCCAGAGCCGCTTGGATGGACGATGAGCTGTCGATGCTTTCGGACACTTGCCGTCAGTTCTATGAGCGGGAATGTGCGCCGCACTATGAAGAATGGGAAAGCGCGGGAAGCTTCCCGCGCGAGCTGTGGCTTAAGGCTGGTGAGATGGGGCTTCTGGGCGCCGAGGTGCCGGAAGAATACGATGGACTTGGCGGCTCGTTTGCCCATGACGCTGTCATTGCCTATCAAGGTAATCTGGCCGGGATTGATGGCTGGGGCGGCGGTCTGCACAATTCCATCGTGACCCCTTACCTCATCCATTACGGTTCCGAAGATCAGAAAATGCGTCTACTCCCACGCATGATCTCGGGCGATCTGATCGGCGCCATCGCGATGACCGAACCCGGCGCCGGATCAGATCTGCAGAACATCAAGACGACAGCAGTAAAGGACGGCAATCACTACAAGATTTCCGGATCGAAGACTTTTATCACCAATGGCGCGCTCGCTAACATGATCATTGTTGCGGCCAAAACCGATCCCAAGGCCGGCGGACGGGGCACCTCACTTTTCCTTTTGGAAACCGATGGGCTGGAAGGGTTCCGACGGGGTCGTAACCTGGACAAGCTGGGGATGAAATCGAACGACACGTCCGAGCTATTTTTCGACGATGTGCGCGTGCCAGCCTCGGCGCTTCTGGGGCCGGAAGAGGGACAAGGCTTTGTCCAGATGATGCAACAGCTTCCGCAAGAACGACTGCTTATCGGCGTCTATGCAGTGGCCCGGATTGAACGCGCGCTGCGTCATACGCTGGATTATGTCCGGGAACGCTCCGCCTTCGGCCAGAAGATTGCCGAATTTCAGAACTCGCAGTTCGTTCTGGCCGAATGCACAACCGAAGCAACGATTGCCAAAACCTTTCTGGATGCGTGCATTGCGGAACACCTCGAAGGCAAACTGAGCACCGAAAAGGCTTCGATGGCGAAATACTGGCTGACTGATCTGCAAGCGAAGATCATTGATCGCTGCCTGCAATTGTTCGGTGGCTATGGGGTGATGTCGGAATACCCGATGGAGCGGATGTACCGCGACAACCGGATTGAAAGGATTTACGCGGGTACGAATGAGATCATGAAGCTGGTGATCGCACGCGGGCTGCTGAAGGGCTAGGCGATGGGCGACGACATCCTGCTTGAAGAACGCACTGGTGCAGTGGCCCGGCTGGTTCTGAACCGTCCGGAGGCGCGCAACGCCCTGTCGCTGGCCATGCTCAAGGCGTTGACGCAGGCCATCGGGCGGTTGGGGAAAGACAAAGACGTTCACGTGATTGTCCTTGCGGCGAACGGTCCTGGATTCTGCGCAGGCCACGACCTGAAAGAATTGACGTTCGCACGTGAAAATCCCGACAAGGGCCGTGCCTTCTTTGAAGACACGATGGGCAAATGTTCTGAGACGATGCTGTCGATAGTCCGTTGCCCCAAGCCGGTGATTGCGGAGGTGCAAGGGGTTGCGACAGCGGCTGGATGTCAGTTGTTGGCCAGTTGCGACCTGGCCGTGGCTTCCGAGGAAGCCCGGTTTGCCACGCCCGGTGTCAACATTGGATTGTTCTGTTCCACCCCGATGGTGGCCCTGTCGCGCAACGTGGGGCGCAAGATGTCCATGCGGATGCTGTTGACCGGCGACATGATTGGCGCCGAAGAAGCCCGCGCGGTTGGTCTTGTGTCCGACATCGCCGAACCACATGACCTGACGACCACGACAATGCAACTGGCGCAGCGCATTGCCGCCAAAGCGCCCGCGGTGCTTCGGATTGGCAAGGAGGCTTTCTATCGACAGGTCGAAATGGAATTGCCAGTGGCTTATGACTTTGCGGCGCAAGTCATGGTCATGAACATGATGGAGGGCGATGCGGAGGAAGGCATCGGCGCCTTCATCGAGAAGCGCACGCCTTTCTGGAAGCTGTTGTGAAAGGGAGTATCTGATGGAGTGTTGTGGACCGGGCTACGCCTCTCCTGCCGATGCGATCGTAGCGCCGTGCGAGAAGCTGCTTTATACGATTGCGATCTATACTGGCACGGGCATTCAGAAGCCGGATTATCTGGCGACTGTGGACGTGGATCCGGACAGTCCGACCTATTCTCAGGTCATCCACCGGCTGGAGATGCCTGGCATTGGCGAT
>CALGEF010000212.1 GCA_937881755.1 uncultured Acidobacteriota bacterium | reverse complement strand
GACGAATTCATAGACGATCCGGTCTACCATGGTGCGCACGGCTGTCTGGACAGGTTCCATAGCCCTCTGGCCTCCCCCGATATCAATCGTCGTCCCGTCAACGAAGCCGAACACGCCGGCCCTGATCTCACGCCCGACGATCTGCTTTCTCAGGCTGCGGACAGCAAGGACTTCGCTGGACCGCGCATCGACCAGACGCAGGTCGATCCCGACATCCACAACATAATCGCTTCCGCCAAGGGACAGTGACGTGGCACGGGTTGACTGGCCCGCGCCAAAGGCATCCGCGCCTCTGGACCGGATATTAGGATTGAACTCGGTAATTCCGCCAATGATGTAGAGGTCGGCGCCCTGGATGGACCCGGCCTGAACTTCGCGGATGACCTGTTCGGAATCGCGCAGCAGCCCGCTGCGGGCATAGTCGAGCTCGACCTGCAGGACGCCCATATCATAGCGCTCGACAAGACGCATGCCGGCATCGGCCGCCGCCGTTATCGCCATCAGCGTTGCGCCCTGGGTGAGCCGCCGGCCCTGGATCTGGTCCTGGGCTCCGGTCATGTCCGTGATCAGCCCGACAGCCAGACGGGGAGCCGGATAGGACTGGGACCTGACATGACCTCCAAGGCAGCGCAGGGCCGTGGTATAATCGGTGGTTATTGCCTCCGGCGCGGATCCCCGGAGCGGTTCAACCCGCGCCGCGGGCCCATCTATTGAAGCGCAGCCTGAGACAGCAAATGCCAGCAGCGCGCCCAGAGCCATTCGTCCGACTTGAGTGATCATCCTCCGCGCCCCTGTACCCGTGCAATCTGATTGCCGGTGTTCATCGCATTCACGATTATTGTGGCATTTGAGACGTTTGAAACTGAGATATTGTTGCCGACCGCGCTGGCCGTCAGGGTCGGGCCGCCGAGGGTGGGGCCCCGCATCACCGAGCTGCCGGAGCCGAAGCTGGAGCCGTAAGAGGTCGTGTATCCGCCGCTGCGATCCTGAAGGTCCACCGGCCTGCCATTGACCACCAGACGGACGCCGGAATTGTCCCTCGACGGCGCGTAAAAAGGATCAGAATAGGACGACCCCTCCATGCCATAGGCCTGGCCCATTCGCTCTGGGGCAACCTGGGCTGAGGCCAGTCCCGAGAACATGGCCAGCGCAGCGAGACCGGAAAGGCTCTTGGCGGGAAAGCGGATCATGATCGAATTCCTTTCAAACCGGCTTAAAGCTGTTCGCGCCGGATCATGCCGGGACATAAGCAAGATGCGGGCCAGATACGCGAAGCGGTTAATTTGTCCCGCGGCCTCGGCAGATTGCACGGCGGTTATTAAGGTTAACCCGCTGCCCGGGCCATCTGCCCGGGCAGCCGGCCCGGTTGCCAGGCTGTTTTGCCCCGGTTGAGGCGCCGCCGGCCAGCATGCAAGAGCCCGGCCAGCCGGCAGCCGGCGCCGCAATGTGTCCCGCGATCGCCTTGTCCTGCCGGGCTCAGGGCCCGCGTTCTTCCATTCTGGCACAGCGGGCGCGCAGGGCGCTGCGCCTTTATATAACGGCTCGCCCGGAGCGGGCCGGGCCGACCTGCGCCGCAGGCCGGCTCAGGGTTAAGACCGTGCCTTTCCGGCGCAGGCCAGCGCCCTTGGCGTTAAGGTAAACAG
>CALGEF010000211.1 GCA_937881755.1 uncultured Acidobacteriota bacterium | reverse complement strand
GCTTGAGCGCTCGGGCATCGCACACCTGAACGAAGGCCAGAAAGTCAATTTTGACACGGCCAAAGATCAGCGCTCCGGCAAGGTCGCCGTGAGCACGATCGAACTGGCGTAAGCCAGGCAGCTGCTGGCGCCGCGTCCCCGCGGCTGCCTCAGCGGCAAACTGAAGAGGCGCGCTCCGGTAACGGGGCGCGCTTTTTTCTTGAAGCGGCGGGCGAATACACGGGAATGCGTTTCTCGCCGGAACCGCGAAGATAAAAAGAAATCCGGATCAACTCGCGGTGTGGAGCTGTCGACCGTTGATCCGATCAGAACTCTTTTGAGATCCCCAGCGAAATATTGTGGTCGGTCGTATCTTCAGCGCCGTTCACGCCGTTCCGATACCGGTTGAGGTAGCCCGCTTCCCAGCCGATCCCGGCAGCTTCCCATTCGATCTCCACCCGCGCCCGGTTTTCCTGCAGGCCGTCGGAGTTGCCCCAAGGCGTTTCCGCGAATCCGATAAACGCTTCGTCGCTGACTACGAGCGTCAGACTTGTGCCTTCCAGCGGGCGCTCAAGCGAGATCCGCTGGCGAACCCGCCAGCCAGTGCCGTCGGCACCTTCGCGCTGTCGCTGCTCCAGGCGCGTACGCCCCTCGATTCCCACTTTGCCTAACGTTAAGAGATCATATTCCGCTTGCTGCCTCAGACGATGCTCGACCTGGTCGTCGCCGTCGCGCACCGTCAGGCCGTAGCGGTAGCCGGCGCTGATCTCCAGTTGGTCGTTCACCTGGAAGCCGATCCCGGGGCGCAGCACGAACTGACTCGCCACTGTGTCCGGCTCGAAGCGCACTTCGGCGTTCAGGGACAGTATGAACGGCAATCGCTCGGTGGCCGGTTTTTCGATCTCATAGGTCGTCCAGATCTCGTTCTCGGCAAAGGCGCCGGGTGCGGCGCTGGCCGCCGCAACGGCGAAGGCAAGCAAAGTGCGTTTCATTCGGGCGCCATAGAGCAGGGAAGCTGACACAAATCTGGTAACAGCCTTGCGCCCGCTACGGGGTAGGGCCAACAACGTCAACGCTTTTAGAAACAGAAAATTGTATCTTGCCCCTCGGCCCGCCGGCTAGGGACCGAAGAACATTGTCACGACCGCGACGCACGCAATGTTCAGCCACAAGCCGGTCTTCACCATCCGGGCAATCGACACCTGCCGGGTTCCGAACACGACCGCGTTCGGCCCCGTCGCGATGGGCAGCATGAAGGCGCAGGACGCTGCCATTGCGCAGGGCAGCACCAGGCTCTTCACATCGATCCCCGTGGCAGCCGCCAGCGCGCCGAGTACCGGCAGAAAGGTCGTCATCGCCGCCACGTTCGACATCACCTCGGTGAGGAAGATGATCACCGTCACGACAATCAGGATAAGCAGGATCGGCGGCAGCGCGGCGAAGCCTGCCAGCGATGTGCCGAGCCATCCGGCCAGTCCGGACGCCTGCACCGCGGCGGCAATCGACAATCCGCCTCCGAACAGCAGAACAACTTCCCACGGGATTGCCTTGCCGTCATCCCAGTCGAGCAGTGCAAAGCTCTTGCCTGCTTCTTTCGATGCAGTGTCGCCATGCGGCACGAGGAACATCAGGATGGCCCCGATGATCGCGATGCCGGTATCGGTCAGGCCCTCCAGGCCAGGTACGCGGATCAGTTGCTCCCGGAAGATCCAGGCGCCCGCGACCACTGCAAAGGTCATCGCCACGCGGGCTTCCGGTGTCGTGATGCGCCCGAGCGCGCGGCGCTGCGTGCGGATTTCCTGGCTCGCGGCTTTCGCGCCTTCCGCGTCGGATTTCAGCCCCCAGGTCACGACCAGCCAGGCTGCCGGCAGCATCAGTCCCGCGACCGGCAGGCCGATCGCCATCCATTCGCGAAAGGTCAGCGTGACACCGGCATTTTCCGTCAACCAGCCCATCGCGATAAGGTTAGTCGGCGTTCCGACCGGTGTCGCAAGGCCGCCGATGGAGGCAGAGTAGGCCACGCCCAGCAACAGGGCGCCCGCCAGTTTCTGCCCGCCGCCCGCCGCCAGCGCCACCGACATCGCAATCGGCGCCATCATCAGGCTGGTCGCGGTGTTCGAAATCCACATCGACAGCAGAGCCGTGGTCAGCATAAAGCCGGCCGCCAGCAGTTTCAGCCGGGCGCCCGATATGACCAGCACGTTCAGCGCGATACGCAGGTGCAGGTTCCATTTCTCGATGGCGAGGGCCACGATGAACCCGCCGAGCAAAAGCAGAACGACAGGGTCCGCGTAGGGCGCGGCAATTTCCTTAAGGCTCATCATCCCGAACAGTGGCAGGATTGCCAGCGGCAGCAACGACGTAATCGCGATTGGCACCGCCTCGCTCGCCCACCAGACCGCCATCAACGTCAGCAGGCCCGCCACCAGCAGGCCCGAGCGTTCCAGACCATCCGGCAAGGGTAACAGCGCAACCACCACGCCCAGCACAGGCCCGAGGAACAGACCGATCCGGGGCGCCAGGCCCGACGACGGCTTCGCGCCCGACGCATCGGACGGCGCGCCCTTGCGCGGCGGGGATGTCTCACCCGTCTCGGTCATCTGATCTTTCTCAAACCCCAAAGTCTTTGAAATGACGCTTAGCGCGCTTTGCCGCGTGGGGGAACCGGCCCCCGGCTTGCCATCCGCACGGGCGCGCCTTAACGCTCTGCGTAACGTGCGGGCGTGGCGAAATTGGTATACGCAAGGGACTTAAAATCCCTCGGCCGCAAGGCCTTGCCGGTTCAAGCCCGGCCGCCCGCACCATTGTTTCACCCCTCCGGCAGCGGGGTGAATTCCGCATCGTCCCCATCCGGCAATTTCATCCGGCCCTGTTTCCAGTCTTCCTTCGCCTTCCGCAGCCGCGTCTTTGGCGAGGACACGAAGTTCCAGAAGATGAAGCGTTCACCAACCGGCTCGCCGCCGAGCACCATCACGGTCGACGGCGCAGGCGCCGTTACGCATACATCGTCCTTGCCGACAACGGCCATCTGACCGGGCATCAGCGCCTGTCCCGCCACTTCGATGGCGCCATCGGTCAGATACACCGCGCGTTCCGCATGCTCTCCCGGAACGCCCCGGGTGGCGTCCGTGTCCATGTCCCAGTGCATGTAGAAAATCGGCGAGTTCACCTTGACGCCGGCGTTCATGCCTTGAGCGGCGCCCGCGATCATCCGTCCACGGAGGCGGGCTTCCGTCCAGCTCGGCAGGCTGTCTGCCGGGTGATGCCAGAAGCCGGGATCAATCTCCTCGTCCTCGTTCGGCAGGGCCGCCCATGCCTGGATGCCATGCATGCGCACGCCGTGCATCCGCGCATGCTCCAGCCGCTCCTAATGCGTGATGCCTTTCCCGGCCGTCATCCAGTTCACCGCGCCGGGCTTGATCTCCTGCTGGAAGCCGAGGCTGTCGCGGTGCGGTATCGCGCCGGAGTAGAGATAGGTGACGGTCGAGAGGCCGATGTGCGTATGCGGCCGCACGTCCAGTTCGTGCGGAATGCCCGGCGCAAAATCGACAGGCCCCATCTGGTCGAAGAAGATGAACGGTCCCACCATCCGCCGCTTCGCGAAAGGCAGCACGCGGCCCACTTCAAAGCCTCCGCCGAGGTCGCGCCTGCGCTTGTCGATGATGAGGCCGGTCATGGGAGGCTCCTTCCGGTCAGTGTCTCAGGCCCACCCTGATACCAAGCTTCCCTACGGCGAGGCTTTTTCTATGCGCGCGCGCCTGATAACATCTATGCTGGCCTTGTTTTCAGACGATCCCGGAGTGTTACCATGCCGCTGTTTTCCGCCCGCCTTCGCTGCGCTGCTGCCAGTGCGGTTCTCACCCTCGCGACGGCGCTGCCGGGGTTTGCCGAAACCGTCTACGTGCAGGCCGGGAAGGTGCTCGCCGTCCCGGGTGAGGCGCCGCTCGGCCAGACGACGATCGTCATCACCGATGGCAGGATCGTCTCCCTCGCGTCCGGCTATCAGACGCCCAAAGACAAGGCGGTGCGCGTCATCGATCTGAAGGACAGCTATGTGCTGCCGGGCCTGATCGATTCCCACGTCCACCTCACCTCCGACACGGGCGGCATCGCGTCCCAGCTGGAAGACGTGACCCTCTCGCCTGCCGCGCAAGGCTTCAACGCCTGGGAAAACGGCATGAAGACCTTGAATGCCGGCTTCACCACGGTGCGCAATCTCGGCGACGGGGACGGCGCCGTGCTCGCGCTGCGCGATGCCATCAATGATGGCCAGGTCACCGGCCCGCGCATTCTCGATGCCGGCAATTCCATTTCGGGCACGTCAGGTCACATGGATGGTTCGCTCGGCTACCGCGACGAGTTGCGGGAGTATTTCGACGCCGCCGGCAACACCTGCAACGGCGCCGAGGATTGCCGCCGCGCGGTGCGCCTGCAGATCGCGCGCGGGGCGGATGTGATTAAGTTTGCGTCCACCGGCGGCGTCAACAGCCGCATCGGCGCTGGCCTCGGCGCGCAGATGTTCTCGGATGAAGCCCGCGCCATTGTCGAGACGGCGAAGCTGTTCGGCAGGAAGGTTTCCGCGCATGCTCACGGCGCGGATGGTATCCGCCTCGCGCTTGAAGCGGGCGTTGATTCGATCGAGCACGGCACCATCCTCGACCCTGAGACCATCGATGCCTTCGTCGCGTCTGATGCCTACTATGTGCCGACCCTTTCGACCGTGAACGGATACATCGAGCGGCTTCAGGCAAACCCGGACGCGTACGAGCCGGATGTCCGCGCCAAGATCGAATGGCGTATCGGCATCACCGGCAAGAGCCTCGGGATCCTCTACGCTCAGGGTGTGAGGATCGCCTTCGGAACCGATGCCGGCGTCTCCAAGCATGGCCGCAACGCGGACGAGTTCGAACTGATGGTGAAGTTCGGCATGCCGCCAGTCGAAGCCATAAAGGCCGCCACGGTCAATGCCGCCGACTTGCTCGGACTGACCGCCGAGATCGGCACGCTGGAGCCCGGCAAGAGCGCAGACCTCATCGCCGTGAAGGGCGACCCGCTGAAGGACGTGAAAGCCCTAAAGCTGGTCGATTTCGTCATGGTGCGCGGGGATGTAGCGAAGGAATAGGGCATCAGAAAAGTTTTATCACCCGCGATGGCCGCGGCCGTCCGATCGCGCATCCAGTAGTTTGTCCGGATTTTGTCCAACTGTTTCCTGTCATCCCGGCCTGTCACGCCTATCGGCGCACAGGCGTTGCGGGCGTCAGGTAAAGGCGACGTTTAGCCAGTTCGGGCGCACATAGGTCTCGCCGAGATCGCGCGCTACAAGCTTGTGCGCGATCTTGCCCTGATCGACGGTCAGGCCATTCGCCAGGTGCCGGTTCGCATTGATGGCGCCGCGCGCGCCCTTCGCTGCGATCTGCATGACAAAGGGCAGGGTGGCGTTATTCAGCGCGTAGGTGGATGTACGCGGCACGGCGCCGGGCATGTTGGCGACGCAGTAGTGAAGTATTCCGTCCACGTCATAAATCGGGTCTTCATGCGTCGTCGCATGGCTTGTCTCGAAACACCCGCCCTGGTCGATCGCAATGTCCACCAGCACCGCGCCGGGCTTCATCGTCTTCAGCTGCTCGCGGCTGACGAGCTTCGGCGCCGAAGCGCCCGGGATCAGCACCGCGCCGATCACGAGGTCGGCCTCCTTGATCGCTTCGGCCAGCGCATGCGCGGTCGAGTACATCGTCTTCAGGCTGCCGCGGAACTGCTCGTCGAGCTGGCCGAGGCGCACATTGTTCCGGTCAAAGACGGTTACGTCGGCGCGCATGCCCACCGCAATTTCCGCCGCATGGGTGCCTGAGACGCCGCCGCCGATGATCACTACCTTGGCCGGCGCCACGCCCGGCACGCCGCCCAGCAGGATGCCGCGTCCACGCTTCGTGCGCATCAGCGCCCAGGCAGCCACCTGCATCGACATGCGCCCGGCCACCTGGCTCATGGGGCGCAGCAAGGGTAGGCCGCCTTCGTCATCGGTCACGGTCTCATAGGCAATCGCCAGGCAGCCGGAGTCCATCAGGCCTTTTGCCTGCAGGGGATCCGGCGCCAGGTGGAGATAGGTGAAAAGGGTGTGGTCCTTGGTCAGCCGCGCCGTCTCTTCGGGCTGCGGTTCTTTCACCTTCACGATCATCTCACTGTCGGCGAAAACGGTCGCCGCGTCCATGGCAATCTGGGCGCCTACGGCGGTGTAGGCGTCATTGGCAAAGCCGGAATTTATGCCCGCGTCCGACTGGACCAGCACGCTATGGCCGGCCCGAACGATTTCGCCCACGCTTTCCGGTGTTAGTCCGACACGGGATTCCTGCTTTTTGATTTCGGTTGGAACACCAATGCGCATCAGGCCTCTCCTTGGGGAAGGACCTTCCTTATAAACCTGGCCGCGCGCAAATTCCAGCCAGTGTGGGTTAACAAAAGCAAAGAGCCGCATGCGAACAGAGGAATACCCCCGCATGCGGCTCCAGAGCCAGGTCTGACTAGCCTTATCGTTTACATTGCCCGTGAAACCGTCAGCACAAGACGGTCATCGGCCACTTCGACATTGTCTATATCTGTACCCCAGTAGCGAAGGTCCAGGCCGAAGCCGGCCGCCGCAGTTGTCGCGCCGAGCGACCAGTTGGTGTAGTCGCCGCCGCCGTCGAACGTGTAGTTGCCTACGCTGCCATCGATGCCGAAATTGTCCCCCAGAGCGAGGCCTGCCGTGGCGTTGACATAGGTGTTCTTGTTGTCGGGATCGTAATAGACCTCGCCGCCGACCGACAGGCCACCGTCAAACGCATAGCCGAGAGCGCCCTTCAGTTCGACGAAGTCGAGGTCGTCATCTTCAGTGTCTGGGTAAGTATAGAAGATGACGCCGAGGTCCCAGGTGATGCCATTGGAGAACTCGCTGGCGATCCCACCATATAAGTCAACTTCGAGATTGGCGTCGG
>CALGEF010000210.1 GCA_937881755.1 uncultured Acidobacteriota bacterium | reverse complement strand
ATCAGCCAGCTGACGGCTTCACGGAAGGCTGTCGCTGGGTCTGGCGCCGGAATCTTGGTATATTTCTCGGTGACGGCGCGATTGGTCGTCAGGCTGCCGAGCGCGGCGTGACGGCTGCCGGCCCCGGTCGAGTAATCCCACTCGGCAAGGTGGCGCGCGGCAGCGTCAAGGTCCGGCTCGGCGCTCCAGTCAGCCGCAAGCACGGCCTTCACCACGCCGTCCGCTATGGAGCCCTTTGCATAAGTCGTGTCGAACTTCATGGCCAGCAATGCGGCTTCGTTGATCGGCGTCTCGCCATCGGCCAGTTCCATGATCCGCAGCGCCCGATTGGTTTGGTTTGTCTGCAGGCCCATCGACTGCGGAAAATCCTCGCGCTTCAGATTGTCTGGCCCGTCTGTCGCGGAGAATGGCGAATTGTTGGCGTTCCAGACAAGGCCCGAGACAGGGTTCACCAGCATGGGTACGTCGGTGAACGGATGGTAGCCCTGCCAGACGATATCCGATCGATCCCCCGGCAGTTCGACTGACCAGTCCCACGCGTCGTCGCGGGCCGGATACTGGGCGTTGTGGATGAAGGCGATGTTTCCGGCCTTGTCGGCATAGATATAGTTGATCGAAGGCAAGGCGTTCATGCCCATGGCGGACATGAAGCCGTCCATGTCCGTCGCCTTGCCCAGACGATAGTATTGCTCCAGCTGGCGGACTTCGCCGATGCCGGCATAACGCACGGCATAGGTGCCGTGCTTTGCCTCGATCACGGGTCCGTGGACGGAATATCTCACCTTGCGCTTGGCCGGAAACGCGAACGGCCCCGCGAGCCGCACGTCGATGGCGGCCGTCTTCGTCTCGAAGTTGACCCAAACGCCATCAAGCCGGTACTGGTTCTTGTCGTCGGGGTTCACTTCCAGAACAAACACGTCGATCAGGTCCTGAGCACTCACGGTGTTGGCCCAGCCGAGGTGCCGGTTGAAGCCGTGCAGGATCACCGGCGTGCCCGGGAAAAGGCCGCCGGTAATGTCCAGCCCCTCGCCGGACACCACATGCGCCTCATACCAGGCGACAGGGCCGGTCAACGGCTGGTGCGAGTTGATCATCAGTCGCGTCACGCCGTCGCCTGCGCGGGCGGGCGAGACGGCGAAGGCGTTCGATCCGCGCTCCGCCATCGACCGCTTTTCCAGCAGGAACGCCTTCTTCGGACCCGACGGGTCAAGCGCAATCGCCTGCGTGTGGTCCGCGCCGAACAGTTTCAGCAGCGTGTCGTCAAGGCCGTAGAAGAACGGCGTCTTGAAAATGAAGCCGGCAACCACGTCCTCAGCCGTGAACGGCGCAAGTCCGGCCCAGGTTTCGTTAGGGTGTTCGGAGGCGTAAAGGTTCAGCCCCGCGACATAGCCTTCAGCCATCGCCTTCACGTCATCGGACACATCCGCGGCATACCGCGCATCGATCGTGTCCCACACACCCAGCATCGCGGCGATATAGTCGATCGGGGCGGCGTCCTGCCCGCGATAGCGCGCAAGGCGGCCGCGGGCGGCGGCAACCGTCTCCTGGATCGTCTCGAAATCGTCCTCGGCATGGGCATAGGCGAGCCCGAATGCTGTGTCGGCATCACGGTCACCATAAATGTGCGGCACGCCAAAATCGTCGCGCAGGATCTCGGCATCATAGTTGGCGGCGGCGGCGGCGAGGTCGGCGGCGGGCGGATTGGCCGGCAGGGGCCGCCAGAGATAAGCGCCCACGCCGCCAGCGATGATGATGGCAAGCGCCGCAATGGCGCCAAGGATCGGTTTCATGGAGTGCTCCCGCCAGATGATCTTGCGCCAGCCTAATCCGGATTTCTCACACCGGTCCACCCTCGAGGTCAATTTCCCGGCGGTCAGGTGATTGGGGATTAATGACGCGACGCGGGATACGGCTTCCCGATCACCGGCCAGGTCTGGCGGTGTCGGGTGAGTTTTTTGTGATCTGCGTTCTTGATGGGAAGGGCGAAGCGGGGCTCTCAGGCGAAAACCCGTTACATCGCAAGCCTATTCGAACGGATTTTCCGACCTGGAGTCGTCGTATTCGAGGTTTCCGAAACGTGTGACACGTGCGTCGAACGCGAGCTTCACGGTGCCGATCGGGCCATGGCGCTGCTTGGAAACAATCACTTCTGCTGTGCCGAAGACCTGGTCCATGCGGGCCCGCCAGGCTTTCCATTTATCGTTCGAGGACGGATCATTCGGGTCTGCCGGTGGCTCGGTGCGCGAGAGGTAATACTCCTCCCGGAACACGAACATCACGATATCGGCGTCCTGCTCGATCGACCCCGATTCGCGCAGGTCCGACAGTTGCGGGCGCTTGTCATCGCGCTGCTCCACTGCGCGCGACAGCTGCGACAGAGCCATTACCGGCACGTTCAGGTCTTTTGCCAGCGCCTTGAGGGCTGTGGTGATCTGCGTGACTTCCTGCACGCGGTTGGCGTTCGAGTTGGACGCGGTGGTGATCAGCTGCAGATAGTCGATCACGATCAGGTCCAGCCCGGTCGACCTGCGCAGGCGGCGCGCGCGGGCCGTAAGTTCGCCGATCGAAATGCCGCCGGTATCGTCGATGTAGAGCGGCAGGTTCTGCATCTCTGCGGTTGCTTCGGAGAGGCGTTCGAAGTCGGCCTTGGAGAGTTTTCCCTGCCGGATGTCATGCGAACTGATGCCGGTGCGCTCGGCCAGGATACGCGTGGCCAGCTGCTCGCTCGACATCTCCAGCGAGAAGAAGGCGACGATCCCTCCGTCCACGGTCTTTCGCGAGCCGTCTTCCTGAGATTCGTACTTGTAGGCATTGGCCACGTTGTAAGCGATGTTGGTCGCGAGCGATGTCTTGCCCATCGACGGGCGGCCGGCGAGGATCAGCAAGTCCGAGCGGTGGAAGCCGCCAAGCTGCTCGTCGAGATCGCGCAGCGCCGAGGGGATGCCGGCAATCTTGCCGCCGCGTTTGAACGCCGCTTCGGCGGTGACCAGCGATTCGGCGAGCGCTTCGGCAAAGCTGGAGAAGCCGCGCTCCGAGCTGCCGCGTTCGGCGAGTTCGAACAGCGCGCGCTCTGCCTTGTTGATCAGGGTCGAACCGGTGTCGTCATCTTCCGGCGTCAGGGACGCCGCCTGGATTCCGCCGCCGACGCGGATCAGTTCCCGCCGGATCGCCAGGTCCCGGATGATGCGCGCATAATCCTTGACCTCGGGCCCGAAGGCGGCGGCGTCCAGCAGGTCGACGAGGTATTTGCCGCCGCCGATCTCGGTCAGCTTTTCCTTCTGCTCGAAATGCTCGCGCAGGGTCACACCGTCCGCCACCCGGCCGGTCTGGATCATGTTGGAGGCGACTTCGTAGAGCAGGTTGTGGGCCGGGGCGTAAAAGTCGACCGGGCGCAGGATATCGGCGATGTACTGGTAGACGTTGTTGTCAAACAGGATGGCGCCCAGCACGGCGGCTTCGGCGGCAAGGTTATGCGGCGAGACAACGGGCGTGTGCGAGGTCGTTTGCTGGTTCATGCGCGCACATTAACCCAAGGCCCGCCCGAAGGCTCGGGGGCAGTTTCAGATTCGAAAAACGAATCACAGAAAAGTAAGAGCCGCAGCTGTTTCCGGCTGCGGCTCCTGTTTCTGGTCCGTGTGGATGAAGACTAGTCGTCGTCGCCGGCCGGACCACGCTCGGCAGCCGCTTCTGCCAGTTCACCGGCCTGTTCGGCAGCAAACGCAGCGTTGGCAGCCTGCAGGGCTTCAGCGATGTTCTCGCCTCTGGCCTGACGCTCCGCTTCTTCCGGCGACCGGGCCACGTTGACCTGCACCTTGACGGTGACTTCGGCGTGGAGGCGGATCGTGACGTCGAACAGGCCGATGGCCTTGATCGGCTTGTCGAGACGCACGCCACTGCGGGGCACTTCGTGACCGGCCGCTTCAGCAGCGTCGGCCACGTCGCGGGCCGAGACCGACCCGTAGAGCTGACCGGTTTCGCCGGCCTGACGGATCAGGACGAACACCGCGCCTTCGAGTTTTTCGGCATCGGTTCTGGCGGCGTCGCGGGCAGCGGCGTTCCGGGCTTCGATCGCTTCACGCTCGTGTTCGAAGCGTTTGCGGTTGCGATCGTTGGCGACCAGCGCCTTGCCTTGCGGTATCAGGAAATTTCGGCCGAACCCGTTCTTGACGCGGACTTCGTCGCCGATCTTGCCGAGCCGTTCGATGCGCTCAAGGAGAATGACTTGCATGTGGGTCTCTCCTCAGACTGCGAACGGAATGAGCGCGAGCATACGAGCGCGCTTGATGGCCTGGGCCAGCTTGCGCTGGTTTTTCAGGTTCACGGCGGTGATGCGGCTGGGTACGATTTTCCCTTTTTCAGAGATGTAGCGCTGCAGCATCTTGACGTCTTTGTAGTCGATTTCCTGTGCGTGCTCGCCCGTGAACGGGTCGACCTTGCGCCGGCGACCGAAGGGGCGGCGGGCAGGAATGTTCGTGATGTTGATTTTCTGTGCCATTGGATCTGTTCCTTACCCTTAATCGCGCGGACGGCGTTCTTTGCGCGACAGAACCACGGAGGGCTCGTCGGACAGCGTTTCGACGCGGACGGTCAGGTAGCGCATGACGTCTTCCGAAATGCGCTGGCGGCGTTCGAGTTCGTGGATCGCGGCAGGCGGTCCATCGATGTTGATGCAGGAGTAATGACCCTTGCGCTGTTTCCTGATCGGATAGGCGAGGCTGCGCAGGCCCCAGTATTCCGTCCGGCCGACGGTTGCGCCTTTTTCCTTGAGAAACGTGCTCATCTCTTCGACGAAGGTTTCCACCTGGGCCGGCGAAATGTCAGGTCGTGTGATCACGACGTGTTCGTATAGTGCCATGTTTTCATTCCCGAAATTCGAAGATGCGGCGCTGGGGGGCGGGAGACCCGAACCAGCGATGGCCCCTCTTTTTCCGGCTCATTCCGGGGACTTGAGGACCGCACCTTGCTGCGAAACGGGGTCTAAAGCCCATCTGGCCTCAGATTTCAAGCGCTTGCATGCCGGAAGGTCGCGCTTTAGCACGGCCCGAACAATCTGGAGGCCTGGTAAACATATGACGCTGGCATTCATCTTTCCCGGGCAGGGCAGCCAGGAAATCGGCATGGGCCGCGCGCTCGCCGAGGCCTTTCCGGCCGCCAGGGCCGTTTTCGAGGAAGTCGACGCCGCCCTCGGGCAGGACCTGTCGGGCCTGATGTGGGGCGGCGATCTTGCCGAACTGACCCTCACCTCCAACGCCCAGCCCGCCCTGATGGCACACTCGGTCGCCGCTTACCGGGCGCTTGAGGCGAACTTCGCGATCACGGTGAAGGATGCCGCCTTCGTCGCCGGCCATTCCCTCGGCGAGTATTCGGCGCTCGCCGCTGCAGGGTCGATCAGCCTGGCGGATACCGCCCGGCTGCTGCGCATCCGCGGCAATGCCATGCAGTCCGCTGTGAAGCCCGGCGAGGGCGCCATGGCGGCCCTGCTCGGCGCCGAAGTCGATCAGGCTGAAGCCGCCTGCGCCGCGGGGCGTGCCACCGGCGGGGCCTGCGAGATCGCGAATGACAATGCGCCCGGCCAGCTGGTCATCTCCGGCACCAGGGCCGCGATCGACGCGGCGGTGGCCTGGTCGCAGGCCAACGGCGTCAAGAAGGCCATGGCGCTGAACGTCTCAGCGCCGTTCCACTGTTCGCTGATGCAGCCCGCGGCCGATGCGATGGCCGAGGCGCTCGCGAAGACGGACATCAGGGCGCCCGGCGCGCCGCTCGTCGCCAATGTTTCGGCTACGTCCGTCACCGATCCGGAAACCATCCGGCAGAACCTCGTGAAACAGGTCACTGGCCGCGTGCGCTGGACGCAGTCCGTTCAGTTCATGGTGGCGCAAGGCGTTACGATGACGGCCGAGACCGGCAATGGCAAAGTGCTCACCGTCATGCAGCGCCGCATCGAGAAATCCCTGAACGGCTTCACCCTCGGCTATCCCGAGGACCTCGAAGCCTTCGCCAAAGCTCTCAAAGGATAAGAGACATGTTCGACCTCACTGGCCGTACGGCCCTTGTTACCGGCGCTTCGGGCGGTATTGGCCGCGCGATCGCCCTGGCGCTCTCAGACGCCGGCGCCAGGGTCGCCCTGTCGGGCACGCGCGAAGCCGTGCTGCAGGAAGTCGCCGCGTCCCTGAAGGGTGAGAGCGCCATCGTGGCGTGCAACCTGTCTGACCCCGCCGCCGTCGACGCGCTCGTCGGCCAGGCCGAGGCTGCGCTGGGCCCGGTCGACATCCTCGTCGCCAATGCCGGCATCACGCGTGACAAACTGCTCATCCAGATGAAGGACGAGGACTGGAACGAAGTGATCAACGTCAACCTCGGATCGTATTTCCGCCTCGCGAAAACTGCCGTCCGGGGCATGATGAAGCGCCGCCATGGCCGCATCATCGGCATCACGTCGATTGTCGGCGTCACCGGAAACCCCGGACAGGCGAATTATTGTGCCTCGAAGGCCGGCATGATCGGCTTCACGAAATCACTTGCCCAGGAAGTCGCCAGCCGCTCGATCACAGCCAATACGATCGCCCCCGGCTTCATCGAATCGCCGATGACAGACGGCCTGCCGGACACGCAGAAACAGGCGCTTTTAGGTCAGATACCCTCTGGCCGCCTGGGACAGGGAAGCGACATTGCTGCAGCTGCGGTGTACCTTGCGTCCAATGAAGCGGCCTATGTCACAGGCCAAACCCTGCATGTTAACGGCGGCATGGCGATGATCTGACCCTGCGCAGGTGCCGGCGAGACAAGGGCTTGGCGCTCTGCCGGAGTGTGTGCTAGGCGCAACACAATGGTTCAAATGAGGACCAGTCCTCAGTTATATAATGAGAGGTATTCATGTCTGACGTTCTTGAGCGCGTGAAAAAAATTGTTGTCGAGAATCTCGACGTGGAAGCCGATAAAGTTGTTGAAGGCGCAAGCTTTATCGACGACCTGGGCGCCGACTCCCTCGACCTCGTCGAGCTCGTGATGGCTTTTGAAGAAGAGTTCAACATCGAGATCCCTGATGACGTGCAGGAGTCGATCCGCTCGGTCGGCGATGCCGTGACGCACATCAAAGCGCACATCTAAGCGCGCTGTCCGCGATGTCTAAACGCCGCGTCGTCATCACCGGTATTGGTATCGTGTCCCCGCTTGCGATGGGACGCGAAGCCACGTGGGAACGCCTGATCGCCGGGAAATCCGGCGCAGGTCCCATCGACAGGTTCGACGCGTCGGACCTTCCGTGCAAGATCGCCTTCCAGGTGCCTTACACGTCCGGCCGGGGCGGCGGCGCGGGTGATCCGCACGCGTTCGATCCCGACAGGTTCGTGACGGCGAAAGAACAACGCCGGACCGACGAATTCGTCGTGTACGCCATTGCGGCCGCCGATGAAGCGCTCGCCGACGCCAACTGGAAACCTGAATCCGATGAAGACCAGGAGCGCACCGGCGTCCTGATCGGCTCCGGCATCGGCGGCCTCGAGACGATCTACGAGACCTCGATCATCCTGCACGAACAGGGCCCCCGCAAGGTCAGCCCGTTCTTCATTCCCGCCTCGCTGATCAACCTCGCCTCCGGCCAGGTCTCGATCCGCCACGGGCTGAAGGGACCGAACCATTCCGTCGTCACCGCCTGTGCCACCGGCGCGCACGCCATCGGCGACTCGGCGCGGCTGATCAGTTACGGCGACGCTGACATCATGGTCGCGGGCGGCGCCGAAGCGGTGATCGGCCGCCTCGGCATTGCCGGCTTCTGCGCGGCCAAGGCCATGTCCACCGGCTTCAACGACACGCCGGAAAAAGCTTCCCGTCCGTATGACAGGGACCGCGATGGTTTTGTCATGGGCGAAGGCGCAGCGGTGCTGGTGCTCGAAGAGTATGAGCACGCCAGGGCACGCGGCGCGAAGATGTATGCCGAAGTCAGCGGCTACGGCCTGACCGGCGACGCCTATCACATCACGGCGCCTGCAGAGGGCTCCGAAGGCGGCTACCGCGCGATGAAGATGGCGCTGAAGAATGCCGGCATGGATCCTTCCGAGATCGACTATGTCAACGCGCACGGCACCTCCACGCCGAAGGGCGATGAGGGCGAAGCGGGCGCGGTCGAGCGCACGTTCGGCGACCATGCGAAGAACCTGTCCATGTCGTCGACGAAATCCGCGGTCGGCCACCTGCTGGGCGCTGCCGGCGCGATCGAGGCGGCCTTCTGCGCCCTCGCGATCCGCGACCAGGTGATGCCGCCGACGCTGAACCTCGACAATCCGAGCTTCGAGACGGTGATCGACCTGATCCCGCACAAGGCCAAGAAAGGCCGCGTACGCGCCGCGATGTCCAACAGCTTCGGCTTCGGCGGCACCAACGCCTCGCTGATCATCCGCGAAGTGACCTGAGGCCTTCGCGGACCGCGCTGCGTCACTTGATTTCCGGGCCGGTGAGGGCACGGTAGGGCGCACCACGGTGTCCGGCAAAGGAGGCTCTCATGCGATTCCTGAAAGCGCTGTTTGTCTGGCTGTTCATGCTCGCCCTGCTTGCAGGTGCCGGCGCGGCAGCCGGGTGGGTGTGGTTCAATAACGAGCTGTCCCGGCCTGGTCCGCTGACGGCTGAAGCCGTGATCCGGGTCGAGCCTGGTGAAGTTCTGTCCATCGTCGCAGACCGCCTTGAGGCGGACGGTGTGATCCACGATGCGCGGCTGATGAAACTCAAGGCGCGCCTGGACGGCAGTGAGCTCGAGATCAAGACGGGTGAATACCTGATCGACAAAGGCGCCACGGTGGACGATGTGCTCAGTATACTGACCGAAGGCCGCGCGCTGCTTCACAAGATCACCCTGCCCGAAGGGCGCACGACGGCGCAGCTTCTGAAGATCATCGAGAAAGACGAGATGTTGACCGGCGACATGCCGGAAACGCTGCCCGGGGAAGGCACCCTGCTGCCGGACACCTACATGTTCCACCGCGGCATGACGCGCGTGCAGCTGATCTCGAAGATGCAACAGGCGCAGGCTGACCTGCTGGAGGATCTCTGGCCAACCCGGCAGAATGGCCTGCCGATCACCACGCCCTATGAAGCGGTGATCCTCGCCTCGGTCGTCGAGAAAGAAACCGGCAAGGCGGACGAGCGCCCGCAAGTCGCCGCGCTGTTCACCACACGCATGAAGCGCGGCATGCGCCTGCAGAGCGATCCGACGATCATCTACGGCATTTCCAGGGGGGAGCCGCTCTACAACAAGGCGGGTCAGCGCCGCACGCTCTACCGGTCGGAAATCGACCGGCACACCGAGTGGAATACCTACCAGGTGGACGGCCTGCCGAAGACGCCGATCTGCAATCCGGGCGCCGACGCCATCCGCGCCGTGCTGGATCCTCCGGAGACGGAGTATGTGTTCTTCGTGGCGGATGGGAAAGGCGGGCACCTGTTTGCTAAAACCAATGCCGAGCACGAGCGCAACGTGGCGGCCTACCGGGCCTATGAGCGCGGCGAGATCGCAAGGGAGCGGGCGAACTGATGGGGATACTTTCGGGGATGACCGGCTTCGCGCGGGTCACGGGGGAGGAAGGCTGGGGTGCCTGGGCCTGGGAGGCCAGGAGCGTCAATGGCCGCTCGCTGGATGTGCGGGTGAACTATCCGCCGGGCTTCGATTCGCTGGAGCGCGAGGTGAAGGCGATGGCGACCGAGCGGTTCAACCGCGGCTCCCTGCAGGTCAGCCTGCGGATCGACATGGCGAGCGGGGCGGGCGGTGTGGTGATTGATCATGTCCTGCTGGCCACGCTGGCCGAAGCCGCCCGCAAAACGCTGGGCACGGAGCTGACGAGCGAAGCGGTGGCCACGCTGATGACGCTGAAGGGCGTGGTCGAGACGGGCAGTTCGTCGTTGCGCGACCTTGCTGCAGATGAAGCGGCCATGAAGGTTCTCAGTACGGGCGCGGCGCTGGCGATGGACCAGCTCGCCGAAGCTCGGCGAGCCGAGGGGGCTTCGCTTCTGGCGATGCTGTCGGGCCATCTGGATACGGTCGAAGCCCTGTCTGAAAAATCCGCCGCAATCGCTGCCACTCAGCCCGGTCTGATCAAGGTAAAGCTTCAGAAGCAGCTTGAGGAACTTGACCGCGAAGGCCGCGTCGATGCCGAGCGTTTCGCCGCCGAGGCTGCGCTGTCGGCCGCGCGGGCGGATGTGCGCGAGGAGCTCGACCGGCTCGCCGCGCACGTGAAGTCCGGCCGCGACCTGCTCAGGACCGGCTCGCCCGCCGGTCGCAAGATCGACTTCCTCGCCCAGGAGCTGAACCGCGAGGCCAACACCCTCTGCTCGAAATCCGCCAGCCTCGAATTGACGAATGCAGGGCTCAGCCTCAAAGGGGTGATCGACCAGTTCAAGGAGCAGGCAGCGAATGTCGAATAGCGGACACCCGAAGGACCATGGCCGCCGGCGCGGCCTGATGCTCGTCCTTTCCAGCCCCTCGGGCGCGGGCAAAACGACGCTGTCGAAGATGCTTCTCGACGAGTTCAGCGACGTCAAGCTTTCGATTTCAGCCACGACGCGCGCGCCGCGCCCGAGAGAGGTGGACGGCCAGGACTATTTCTTCCGCACGCCGGACCAGTTCCACGAGATGATCGGGCGCCGGGAGTTCCTCGAATGGGCGCACGTGTTCGACAAGTATTACGGCACGCCGAGGGCCGACACGGTCGCGCGGTTGGAGTCGGGCGAGGATGTCCTCTTCGATGTCGACTGGCAGGGCGCAGACGCGCTGCACGACCAGATGCCGAATGATGTTGTCTCCGTCTTCATCCTCCCGCCGAGCATCGAGGCCCTCGAAGCGCGCCTCGCCGGGCGCGAGGGCTCGACGCCGGAGCTCGTTGCGCGCCGGATGGAAGATGCCAGGCGCGAGATCATGCACTGGCGCCGGTATGACTACGTCATCGTCAATGACGAACTGAAGGCTGCCTACCAGCGGCTGAAGCGCATCCTGCTTGTCGAGCGCCTGAAACGTCTTCGCCAGCTGGACCTTGAAGATCACGTCCGCACACTGCTGGGCGATGGTTAGGCCAGGCTCGCCGCCAGTGTCCGGAACTCCGCCTGCGTCAGTGTCTCTGCACGCGCGGTCGGATCAATGCCGCAGCCTGCAAGCCATTCCTCTGCCTTCATGCCGCGCTTTTTCGCGAAAGGCTTCAGTGCGGCGCGCAGCATCTTGCGGCGCTGGCCGAACGCGGCGCCGGCGACCTGCTCCAGCAATTCGATGTGCGCAAAACGTTTCTCCGGCGGCAGCGGATCGAACACTGCCACCGCACTGTCGACTTTCGGCGGCGGGCTGAACGCGCCGGGTGGCAGGGTGAACGAGATGTAGGGCCGGGTCACGGACTGAGCGAGTACCGCCAGTCGTCCGTAGGCGTCGGTACCGGGTTTCGCGCAGATCCGTTCGGCCACTTCCTTCTGGAACATGAGCGCCATCTCGCCGCGCCAGTCACCGGCCTTCAGCCAGTCGACCAGCAGGGGCGTGCCGACATTATAAGGCAGGTTCGCGATGATCATCGCCGGGCCTGTGGCGCCGGCCTCTTCCAGCGCCTTCTCCCAGCGCACCTTGCGCGCGTCCTTAGCCATCACGATCATCTGGCCGCTCCTGGCTTCCGGCCAGCCGAGCAGCGCTTCTGAAAAGCGCGGGTCGGTCTCCACGACGATGAGCTTTGCGGGATTTTCGTTCAGGATGGCCCGCGTCAGGCCTCCGGGACCTGGTCCGACTTCAATGACAAACCGGTCTTTCGGTGAGCCGGCCGCGTTGGCGGCGCGCTTAAGGATGGAGGGATCAAAAAGGAAATGCTGACCCAGCGACTTGCGGGCAGGGGCATCGGTCAGGGGCGTAGGGTCGTCGCTCATGCGGCGGCTTTCCGGCGGTTGGCGGCGAAGGTCGCCGCGAGGCGGAGGGCGGCGATCAGGCTGCCGGGCTTGCAGGTGCCGGCAGCGGCCGCGTCATAAGCGGTGCCATGATCGGGACTCGTGCGCACGATCGGCAGGCCGAGCGTGGAGTTCACGCCCCCCCACATGTCGAGCGTCTTTACGGGGATCAGGCCCTGGTCATGTGTCATCGCGATCACGGCGTCATACGCGCCGGACAGCGCTTCGGCGAACACGGTGTCTCCGGGGCGGGCCTGCGAGATTCGGATACCTTCCGCCTGCAGACGATTGGCTGCCGGATTGATGATGTCGATTTCCTCGCGCCCGATGGCGCCGCCTTCGCCTGCATGGGGGTTCAGGCCTGTAAAGGCAATGCGCGGCGCGGCAATGCCGAAATCCTCGATCAGCGCCGCGTGTACCACACGGGCGATGCGTTCAAGGCGCCCGTCACCCAGCACCCCCGGTACGTCGGCCAGCGGCATGTGGATCGTCGCGAGCGCCACCCGCAGTCCGCCGCCGGTCAGCATCATCACAGGGCTCGCCTTATGCCCGGCCGCCTCGCACAGGTGCGCCACGAACTCCGTATGCCCCGGAAACCGGAAACCGGTGCTGTAGAGCAGCGCCTTGTTGACCGGGTTGGTTACCAGGCCGCAGGCGCGGCCGGCGAGGGCGTCCGCAACGGCGACTTCGACCGCGCGCACAATGGCGGGCGCTGCGGCTTCATCTGCGCGCCCCGGCGCAATGTCCGCAACGCCGTCCAGTGCCAGGATCGGCAATGCTTGCGCAAAGACGCGCGCCGCTTCGGCGGGCGACGTGATGACCTGCGTGGGGACGCCTGTGATCAGATGCGGCGCGCCAACCAGATAAAACGCGAGCGCCGGGTCATTGTGCAGCGCCGCCCAGGCCGCTGCCGAGATGGCAGGACCGCAACCGGCGGGGTCGCCCATGGTCAGGGCGAGAGGGGAAGAAACATGTGCGGTCATGCCCGCGATGTCGCGCCAATTGGCCGGTCAGGCAAGCGCGTTTCGCTGCGTTAACGATAGATGATCGTTGCGTCGCGGCGGGAATTGCGCAGCTCACGCTCGGAAATCATGTTCAGCTCGCGCGCCTTGATGGAGTTTTTCATGTCGTCCTTCGAGGGCAGGGCTTCGGCCCCGTCCTGGCGCCTGCAGACATACATCACGGCAAGACCGTTGCCGATGGCGAAGATTTCCGTCGGTCCGTCGACTTCGGTCGACAGGACGAGATCGCGGCCCTCCTGGCCGAGTTCGACAATGTCGATGTCGGTGAGGTCCTGCGCCCGCAACTGGCTTCTGGAGTTGGCCACCGACTGTACGTCAGCGCACGATTTGATGCGCGAAATGGCTTCCGTCAGCGAGGCTTCCAGGCCGTCCGTAGTGACAAGCCGGATAAGGTCGACCTTGGTCGTCGGCTGGCTCGGTTCGCGTTTCGCCGTGACCGAAAGGATGTAGATGCCAGTATCGACTTCGATA
>CALGEF010000209.1 GCA_937881755.1 uncultured Acidobacteriota bacterium | reverse complement strand
CCCGATCCGGTCGCCGCGCCGGCAGGCCAATGCGAACCTGGCGTTGGTGCCGCCCACGTCGCCGACGAGTACCGCCTCTTCCATGCTCAGCTCCGAAGGCCGAGGAAATCGAACGGGCTGGCGCCCGTCGCCGCACTGCTGGCATTCATACGAAACAGGTCAAACAGTTCGCGCCCCAGCCCCGCAGGCGCCCGGTCCGGACGAAACTCCGCTGCCGCCCGGGCATCAAACTCCGCCGGATCAACCAGGACATCCAGCCGCCCGGCTTCAGTATCCAGCCGGATCACGTCGCCGTCCCGCACTTTCGAAATCGGCCCGCCATGCGCCGCCTCCGGGCTGAGATGGATCGCCGAGGGGATCTTCCCGCTCGCGCCCGACATCCGCCCATCCGTTACCAGCGCCACTTTGTACCCGCGGTCCTGCAACACGCCGAGCACCGGGGTCAGCCCGTGCAGCTCCGGCATGCCATTCGCCGCTGCGCCCTGGAACCGCACGACCGCGACAAAGTCGCGGTCGAGCTTGCCGGCATCAAACGCCGCTTTCAGGGCCTCCTGCGAACCGAACACCATCGCGGGCGCTTGCACGAACCGGCGCGACGGGCTGACCGCCGACACCTTGCTGACGCCTTCGCCGAGCATCCCGGTCAACAGGCGCAGGCCGCCGTCTTCGGAGAACGGATTACCGGCGGGGCGGAGCACCTCCAGGTCGCCGCTTTCTGCCGGCGCAGGACGCCAGGTCAGGCCGCCGTCCGATAACACCGGCTCCTGCGCATAGGCGGAGATGGGCCCCGCCACACCGAGCGCATCACCGTGCAGCAGACCCGCCCTGAGCAGCTCCGCCATCAGGAAGCTCATGCCGCCCGCCGCATGGAAATGGTTCACGTCGGCCGGCCCGTTCGGATAGATGCGCGCCAGCAAGGGCGTGACCCCCGACAGCTCAGCGAAGTCTGCGAGCGTGACGCAAAGGCCTGCCGCGGCCGCAATCGCCGGAATGTGGAGGGCGTGGTTGGTCGAGCCGCCCGTCGCCATAAGCCCGACAATGCCGTTCACGATGGAGCGTGCGTCCACCATTTCGCCTGCCGGCCGGTAGTCCTTGCCCTGCGCCGTGATCGCAGCCGCCCGGTGCGTGGCAGCCCTGGTCAGCGCGGCTCGCAGCTCCGAGCCGGGATTGGGAAACGCCGCGCCCGGCAGGTGCAGGCCCATCACCTCCATCAGCATCTGGTTGGAGTTCGCCGTTCCATAGAAGGTGCAGGTCCCCTGGCTGTGATAGCTCTCGGCCTCGGCCTTCAGCAGCGCCTCGCGGCCGACCTTTCCTTCCGCAAACAACTGCCGCACCCGGACCTTCTCGGGGTTCGAAAGGCCCGAGGGCATCGGCCCCGCCGGCACGAAGACCGACGGCAGCCAGCCGAAGCGCAGCGCGGCAATCACGAGCCCCGGCACGATCTTGTCGCACACGCCGAGATGCAGCGCCGCATCGAACGTGTCATGGGAGAGGCCGACCGCCGAGGCCATCGCGATCACATCGCGCGAGAACAACGACAGCTCCATGCCTTCCTGGCCTTGCGTGACGCCGTCGCACATGGCCGGCACGCCGCCCGCCACCTGCGCGGCGGCATGCACTTCGCGCGCGGCCTCGCGGATCAGCTGCGGATAGGATTCGAACGGTGCATGCGCCGACAGCATGTCGTTGTAAGCCGTGATGATTCCGATCACGGGCCAGCCAGCGCCGAGGATCTGCGCCTTCTCGATCACGGCGCAACCGGCGGACTGGTGCGCGAGGTTGCCTTCCGTCAGACGCGACCGCGCGTAGGTCGACGGACGGCGTGCCCGTATCATTTCAAGATAGGCTGCGCGCGGGCCCCGCGAGCGCTCTTCGATACGCGCCGTGACTGCTTCTACGACCGGATTGAGTTTGCCAACCATCAGGGTGCCCAGAAAACTGAAAGGCGATCGCCCAGGCCATCTGCCGCGAAACGGACCGGGCAATTCATAGGGTCCGCGTCGCCCATTCGTTCAAGTATGCTGCGCTTTTCCG
>CALGEF010000208.1 GCA_937881755.1 uncultured Acidobacteriota bacterium | reverse complement strand
AAGACGTCCCCCGAGATCATCCGCCTGGGGGTAATGATGTACATCCGGTTCCCGTTGTCGCTACGGAACGTCGAGGATTTTCTGCATGAGCGCGGTATTGATATTAGCCATGAAACTGTCCGTTTCTGGTGGAACAGATTTGGTTCGGTGTTTGCTGCAGAAATCCGTAGTAATCGGGCCAACCGGGCGCAGGGGCACTTGAATTGGCGATCGCACCTTCCTTATTGATCCGCTCGATCTAGAAGCGACATGCCACTGACCAGTAATGTACTAGTGCTGACCCCTCAAAGGCTGTGTGTGAGTTGGCTGCCAGTCACGCTCGAACCGAATAACTTGCGAACACAACTCTACATAAACGATTTCAATGGGTTACGATGAGAGAGAGTTGGGAGCCTAAATCGTTTGCTCCGCCACTTGCACATCGCAAACCCGAGATGAGGTCCCTGAGGGGGCCTTTTTTCTTTTTGTTTCAAAAGGGGTTTAGCGAGCCCGTCCGACTTTCGGAGACTGACGATCTGGCCGAAATCAGTCTCTGAACGCCCCGCGTCTCTTTCCATCCGCCCTTCACCCAAATTGAGACGCATTCAAAAAGTTACGACTTTTCAGCATGTTGTCGAAAACGAACTACGCCGCAGTTGAGGCGGGTTCATCTGCTCTCGGTGCTATCAGAGACACTCGAAGGCGGCGTAGTCGTGCGGGGCGGAGCGAACTTCAGAGCGGGGTCAGCCTACTGGCCCGAGGTCGCAACTGGCGGAGAGCGGTCAGTGACATTGCGGCATCTGACCTGCCACTGGTCTTTCATCCAGCGGCGACCGGAGCCGGTAGCTGATTTGCGCCTTTCGATGCGGCAGCAATGCGCAAGTAGCCCCATGTCAGCGCGCTGCTCCAACCATCATCAAGGCCTCCGCACTCCTGTCGTTCGGGCACCGTTCAGCATGCTGCACCGCCGCAAGTCGGCTTCACGAGCCGTTGCGGACGGTCGTGCGGGGGGGCAGCGCCGAGCGGCGGCATTGCTGTTTGTACGGGGATCGCGTTCCGTCTTGGCAGTGATGTCTGCCGGGGATCGGGCACGTATGGCGTACCGTATAGATGCATTTCGGGGTAAGTTGCCGCCGACCGGGGTCGGAGGCGGCGTTGGCGCGAATCGGAAAGGATCACAATGGCGGGACATCTGAGGATCGTTCAACGTCGTGTGCCGTGGTCGGATCCGCATGATTGCACGGATGCGGCGGATGATCTGACCATCAAGAAGGCGCTTTTCGATACGCTGGTCAAACGCGCTGGAACCGGCTTCGCGCCTCTTGTTGCGCAAAGTTGGTCTGTCTCGAGGGACGCGCGGACATGGGTCTTTCGGTTACGTCCCGGGCATGTATTCCATGACGGCACGCCATGCGATGCGGCGGCGGTCGTTGCGTCACTGGCGCGGATGGCACGACCGGACAAAGGGTATACGCTGGGCGCGCCGGGGGTCTGGCATCAGTATCTGGGCGCGGCGAACATAACGGCGACGGATCCGCTGACCGTGGTGATCGCATGTCCTGATCCGCTGGCCGATTTTCTAGATATCCTTGAACAGGCTTTCATCTTGTCGCCCGCCAGTTGCACGGCGCTGGACGCCGATGCATCGGCCGCTCCTGTCGGATCGGGACCATATCGTCTGACGCGGCGCGATGCGTCCGCAATCACGGTAGCACGCGTAGCGGGCCATTTTGCGAACCATGCCGGGCCCTCCGAGGTGACATGGGAAGCGACCCCGAAGGCCTCCGCAAGGTTGGCGGCATTGCTGGGGGGACAGGCACAGGTGGCGAATGATCTCGATCCCGACGCGTCCCGGCTCCTTGCGGCCGCGGGTCACACGGCGCTTAATTATCTCTCGCCTGTCGCCATCATCTACCTCCTGAACTCTGCGCGCGGGCCGTTGGCCGATCCCCGCCTTCGCCTTGCCCTCAGTCTTGCGATCGATCGTTCTACATTGGTCGACACGGTTCTGGGCGGCATGGCGCGCGCCCTGCCGGGCTTCATCAGCCCGGTTCATTTTGGTGCGGGCGACGACACCAGCGATCCGTTCGACCCCGACCGCGCCCGCGCGATCTTGGCCGAGGCGGGGTTTGCCAACGGCCTCAACCTCCGCGTCGACTGCCCCACGCGCCTACCTGACGAGGCCGAGCGGCTGACCGCTGCACTAGCCGACCAGCTTGCCGCGCTGAACATCGCCCTCGAAGTCACCATCCACACCGACCGCGAGGGCTATGCCCACATGGTCCGCCGTAAGGAGATCGGCGACCTTTGCGTCTTCGACTCCAGCCCGATGAGCACCTTCCGCGTGCTTTACGAGAAGATTGACGCCCGCGTCGCTGGGTCATGGTGGCAAGGCTATCACAACCCAGGCGTTGAGGCGCTGCTCGACCGCGCGCGCCGGGAAACCGACCCCGCCACACGCGCCGCGATCTACGCCGAGGCCTATTGCTCCCTGCAGGGCGATCCGCCGTGGCTGACCCTCTACAATCCGCTGCGCACCCTGGGCCTTTCGGGCGCGCATCCGGATTTCACCCTTCCCGTTGACGGCGTGATCGACGTGACTGCGCTGCCCTATCCCTAGAGGATATGGGACAAGAAGGCCTGCGTCCGGTCATAGCGCGGGTTGGAAAAGAACGCCTTGGGAGTGTCGGATTCCACGATCTCACCGCCGTCCATGAACACGACCTTGTCGGCCACCTGACGGGCAAAGCCCATCTCGTGCGTGACGCAGATCATCGTCATACCGTCCTCGGCCAGTTCGACCATGACGTCGAGCACTTCCTTGATCATCTCAGGATCAAGCGCGGATGTCGGCTCGTCGAAGAGCATGATTTTGGGTCGCGTGCACAGCGCGCGCGCGATCGCTACCCGCTGCTGCTGGCCGCCCGACAGTTGCAGCGGATATTTTCGTGCCTGATCGGCGATGCCCACCCGTTCCAGATGCCGCATCGCGGTCTCCTCGGCCTCCTTGCGCGGGGTCTGCAGGCCCAGCATCGGCGTCAGCGTGCAGTTCTCCAGCACCGTCAGATGCGGGAACAGGTTGAAGCTCTGGAACAACATCCCGATGTTGCGGCGGATCAGCGACTGGTTCTTGCCGCCCTTTTCCACCTCCACCCCGTCGACGACGATGTCGCCCTCCTGATGGTACTCAAGTTGGTTGATGCAGCGGATCAGCGTTGATTTCCCCGACCCTGACGGCCCGCAGACCACGTAGATCTCCCGGTCCCGTACGGTCAGGTTCACGTCCTTCAGCACATGGAACGGCCCGAACCATTTGTTCAGCCCGGTGATCTCGATCATCTTGCGTGCGCCCTCCACCCGGCTCATCGGTCGCGCCCCGCCGACAGTTTCCGTTCCAGCCCCATGGAGTAGGACGACATGGCGAAGCAGAAGGCGAAATAGATCAGCGACACGACAAAGAACGGCTCGATGAACAGGCCCAGCCAGTCGCTGTCCTCACCCACCGCGCGGGCCATGTTCATCAGGTCGAACAACCCGATGATCGACACCAACGTGGTGTCCTTGAACAACCCGATGAAGTTGCCGACGATGGTCGGGATCATGATCTTCAGCGCCTGCGGCATCACCACCTGCGTGGTCGTCTGCCAATAGCCCAGACCAAGCGAGGCCGCGGCCTCGTATTGCCCCTTTGGGATCGCCTGCAACCCGCCCCGGATCACCTCGGCCATGTAAGCGGCGGCGAACAGGCAGACTGCCACGATGGCGCGCACCAGCTGGTTCACGCTCGACCCCTCGGGCAGGAACAGCGGCAGCATCGTGTTGAACATGAACAGAATCGTGATCAGCGGCACCGACCGGAACAACTCGATGAACAGCGTCGACAGCATCGAGATCACCGGCATCTTCGACCGCCGCCCCAGCGCCAGCAAGATGCCCGCGGGCAGCGAAAAGGTGATGCCGATCCCCGAGATCACGAGGGTCAGGAACAGCCCGCCCCAGTATTGCGTGCGCACCTCGGGCAGTGACCAGAGCGAGACGAGGCCAAGGCCCGCGAGGAACAGGGCCGCCATGGCGCCCTGCCGCACGCGCTTCTGTTTCAGGTCATCGGTCGCGCCCGCGACCTTCAGGCCCAGCCACTCCCCCACGCTCAGCCCCGTCGCCCGTTCGCACAGTGCCGTCGCCCAGGCCCAGACCAGGCCCGACAGGCCCAGCGCGATCAACGCGCTCCAGACCAGCCCCTTGTCGCCGCCCAGAAAGAAGTAACTGGCGAGGAACGGGTAGAGCATCACCGCGCTCAGCCCGATGGCGACCTTGGATTTCACCCCGCCTAGCCACAGCGGCACCATCCACACGATCAGCGCGAGGAACCCGAGGTTGATGCGCCAGACCTGATCCTTAGGGTAAAGCCCGTATATCATATTGGGCAGCCATTCCGCCACCCCCGGCCAGCACGCGCCCGAGCGGCCCACGGCGTCCAGGCATGCGCGCCGGTTCTCCGCCTCCCACACCGCGTTGAACACGGCCCAGTTAAGCACCCAGCCCACCACCGTGACCGCGATGTAGAGGCCGAGGATGGTCATCAGCGTGTTGGGGATGTCCTTGAAAAGGTTCTGGCGCAGCCACGCCGCAGGCCCCACGACCGTCGAGGGGGCAGGGCGGCTTGGCTTGGGCTCAAACACCACGGTCATGGCTCAGCGCTCCTTCAGCTGGACGCTGCGGTTGTAGCGGTTCATCACCAGCGACACTGACAGGCTGACGATGCAGTAGAAGGCCATGGTCATCGCCACGATGGGAATGGCCCGCCCCGACTGGTTCAGCGAGGTGTTCATCCACACGCTCACCAGATCGGGGAAGCCGATGGCGATGGCGAGCGAGGAATTCTTGGTGACGTTGAGGTATTGCGAGATCAGCGGCGGGATGATGACGCGCATCGCCTGCGGCAGCACCACGCGGCGCAGCGTCCAGTTCGCGGGCAGGTTCAGCGCGCCGGCCGCCTCCAGCTGGCCCTTGCCGACTGACTGGATGCCCGCGCGCACGATCTCCGCGATGAAGCACGAGGTATAGGCCGACAGCGCCACGATCAGCGCGCAGAAGCTGGGCGGGACAGAGATGCCGCCGACAAGGTTGAAGCCCTGAAGGACGGGCATTTCCCAGTCGAGCGGGCTGCCTGCGGCCAGGAACACGATCAGCGGCACAAGGATCACGATGCCGATGCCCGACGAGATGGCCGGAAACGCCTTGCCGGTCCGGTCGCGCCGCGCCTCCTCCCATTTGTAGAGCGTAATGGCGCCGACCAGCGCCAGCGCGAAAGCCGCAACCACCATCCCGAACCCGTCCTGCGGCAGGGGCCCCAGCATGTAGAAGCCGCGGTTGTTCAGCATGAACCCCTCGGCCAGCACCAGGCTGTCGCGCGGCCGGGGCAGCAGGTTGAAGACGCCGAAATACCACGCGATGATCTGCAACAGCAGCGGCGTGTTGCGCAGCAGTTCCACATAGGCCCGCGCCACGCCCGCGATGATCCAATTCGTCGACAGCCGCGCAAGGCCCACCAACAGTCCTAGGATCGTGGCAAAGACGATCGACACAGCAGCGACCAGAAGCGTGTTGAGGATGCCCACGGTGAACACCCGCAGGTAGGTGTCGCCCTCGGCATAGGGGATCAGCGTGAAGCCGATGCCGAAGCCGGCCGAGACATCGAGGAAATCGAACCCCGCCGACATGCTCCGCGCGGCCAGGTTGGTGATCGTGTTGTGGACGAGCCACCAGAAGAACCCGATTACGCCCGCAAGCGTCAGGATCTGCAGCACGATCGACCGGACCCTGGCGTCGAAGAACGCCTTGGCCAGAACGGATCGCTCCGCCGCCTTGGTGCGGGGTCTGCTGTCTGTCAGGGCCATGGCCGCGCTCCGTCCGTCCGCTCAAGGTGCCAGTCAGGGTGGGTAAGCGCCCGCAACTTAGGCGGGCGCTTACCGGGGTGGCTTCGCTTGGACGCCGGTCAGGTCCGGGTCAGCGGAACGGCGGGGCGTACATGATGCCGCCGTTGGTCCACAGCGCGTTCAGCGTGCCATCGCGCGGGATGCCGATGGGTGTGTCGGCGCCCACATGCCGTTCGTAGATCTCACCGTAGTTGCCCACGGCCGAGATCACGTTCACCATGAAATCCGCGCTCAGGCCAAGGCCCTCGCCGATATTGCCCTCGGTACCCAAGAGGCGCGCGATGTTGGGATCGGCCGAGGCGGTCATCTCTGCAACATTCGCCTGCGTGATGCCCAGCTCCTCGGCGTTCATCATGCCGTAAATGACCCAGCGCACCAGGTTCGCCCAGGCGTCGTCGCCCTGACGGACCACGGGGCCGAGCGGCTCCTTCGAGATCGTCTCGGGCAACATGACGTGCGCCGTGGGATCGGGGAAGGCCGAGCGCCGCGCAGCAAGGCCCGACTTGTCGTTGGTATAGGCGTCGCATCCGCTGCCGAGGTAGGTTTCGATCAGAACGTTGACGTTCTCGTTGGTCACCGGCGTGAAGGTCATGCCGTTCGCGCGGAAGAAGTCTGCCAGGTTCAGCTCGGTGGTGGTCCCGGTCAGCACGCAGATCGTGGCCCCGTCCAGCTCCAGCGCCGATGTGATGCCGCTGTCGGCGGGCACGAGGAAGCCCTGACCGTCGTACATGTTCACGGCGGTGAAATCGAGGCCCAGCTGCGTGTCGCGCACGGCGGTCCAGGTCGTCGTCCGGGACAGCATGTCGCTTTCGGAGTTCGCCAGCGCGGTGAACCGCACGGCCGAGGTCACGGATTGGTATTCCACCATGTCCGGGTCGCCGAAGATCGCGGCCGATACGGCGCGGCACATGTCCACGTCCATGCCCGACCACGTGCCGTCATCGGCCAGCGCATAGAAACCCGGGGTCGGCAGACCGACCTGGCAGTTCAGCATGCCGCGTTCCTGCACGTTCGCAAGCGTGGCTTGCGCGAATGCGGGCGCACCTGCGCCCAGCATCAGCGCGCAGCTAGTGATAGCGATAAATCTCATATTAGTTTTCCCCATTGGTTGTTTTTTCATGGAACCCGCGCCGCAGGTCAGATCTCCATCCTAGGCACGCCTCTCGTTTAACAAAGCCGAGCGGGTGCGTTTTGTCACTACCTTTCGGCTGGTAATATTTCTTACACTAAAGCGTCCGACCCGAAACCTGAATCGTTGGGATTCCCTTGAGCGCTGATCTG
>CALGEF010000207.1 GCA_937881755.1 uncultured Acidobacteriota bacterium | reverse complement strand
CTGCCAGAAAACCCATTCCGCCGCCTTCGCCACCACGGCGCGTGTCCCGCGCGCCGATTTTGCCTGGACAAAAGGCGCAGACATCGTCGCCCATATTGAAACGGCGCCCGGCAAGCTGCACTATTTCTGCCCGAAGTGCGGCTCGCATCTGATGGCCGAGTGGGCGGCGCAGGACGCCGTGATCCTGCGTGTCGCCAGCCTCGACACGGCGCTATCGGCAAAGCCCGCCGTGCATATCTGGACGAGCCATAAGGCCGCCGTCTTTGACTTTGGCGACGGTCTGCCGCGCCTGCCCTAAGGCGTCCCGAAACCGGCTTGATCGCCGCCGCAGCTGGTCTAGGTTCGGCCCTGGAGACATACGCATGACGCCTGAAGACCCGAAGCACCGCGCTCACGCCCACTTCAACGGCGGGCTTGATGCCGGCGGGGTGCGCTCCCTCGCGGCGGAACTGGCCGCCGCGAGAGGCAAATCCCGTCCCGCCGCCCGCGCCGCGATGGCCGGCCTGCTCGCCCGCACGGCCTTCCTTGAGCCCGACCGGACGGGTGAGATCTACGACGCCCTCGCGCTCGGCTGGCGGGGCAGGCCGGTCAAGGCGGCGGCGCTCAGCACGCTTGCGCTCCCGCCGGGCGACGTCCCGCCGGGCCTGTTCGATGCCTGGTGGTCCGTCGCGGAAGACTTGGCCGCCGGCAGGCTGGACGCGCTGGCCGTGACCCAGAGAACGGCCGCCCTCGGCGGCAGGATGCCTGCCGCGTTTGAGGCCCGGCTCGCCGCCATGTCCTACCTGTGGCCGGGCGTTCCCGAGATCGCAGACCGTCCGCTCCCGGAACATGTCCGCCTTGAGGATCTCGCCGCTTGCCCGCCGGGCTCGCTGGGCCGCGCCTTCCATGATCTGATCGTCGACAACAAGTTCGATCTTGAAGTGCTGGACCGGGAGTCAATCGGCCTGTCCCGCCTCAGCAAGCCGCTCGATTATCTCAACACCCGCATCCTGCAGGCGCATGACCTCTGGCACATCACGGCCGGCTACGAGACAACCTCGCTGCACGAGCTGGCCATCTCGGCCTTTCAGCTGGCGCAGTTCGGACATTCCTATTCCGCGCAGTTCCTGGCGGTCTCGGCGGCGGTGGGCGCGCTGGCGCCGGCCTTTGCCTATCCTGTCCTTATGGACACGATGACCAGCGCCTGGGTTCACGGGCGCGAGACGCCGCCCGTCATCACGATTGAATGGGAATCGCTCTGGCATCTTACACCCGACCAGATCCGCGCAGCCTGCGGCATCCGTCCCTACCGGCGCCCCTGGCGCGCGGACTTTCTGGAGACCCGCCGGCCACTCGCCGATTCCCTCGCCATCCTGAAGCGTTCCCTCGTTCCGCAGCGCGCCGCCGCGTACTAGGCAGGCGGTCGCATCCCCCACAGCGCGCCGATCAGCCCGCCCTTGATCCGTGGCAGGGCGATCAGCACCGCGCCGACCGCAAACGTGCCGAACCCGGCCAGCCGCATCCAAAGGGGCCAGTCCTCGCGGCGCGCGGCGATGAAGGTCAGCGCCGAAAGCAGGGGCCCCAGCAACAGCACGGTAAGCCAGGGCGGCCCATCCCCGGCCTCGATCCCACCCGTCGCCGCGCCGCACACGCTGCACCCCGGCGCCTGCTTAAGTTAGCCCGCAAACAGCCGCCCCTTCCCGCAGGCCGTGCAGCGTCCGCGCAGCCCGCGCAGGGCCGCGATCCGGGAAGGGGAAACAGACATCGATCGCACCCTCGCACGAATCGCGCCGATACTGTAACCGGGGTGCCATGAGCATGGACTGGGACGAGATCGAAACACATGCCGGATTTGCCGGCGCGCGGGCGCGGTCGCAAACCGGACTGCGCCCCATCCCCGAGAGGGTCAGGCCTGATCCCATCAATCCGGACCGCCAGAGGAAGATCGCCGAACGAACCCTGATCATCTTCTTTTTCCTGTTCGTCGCCACCTTCATGACGCTCAACATTCTCCTGCCGGACTCGGTCGGCTGGGTCGTGCTGAGGTTCCTGCTCATTCCGGTCCTGTTCATCGGTTACATGGCCGCCGGCCTGTTCCTGATGCGTGGCCCGCTTGCAAAGCTTTTCGGCGCGGCGCTGGCGCGCCATGGCGTGAAAGCTGATGCTATGACCCATATATCTGCGCCCCTCGGCCTGACCTATGTGCCTGCGCCCGGCGGCGCGCCCAAAGGCCTCGAATGGCTGGCGCAGCAGAGCTGGGCGCCGGCCATCCTGCGCGAGGCAACCCGCAGCCTGAATGCTTCCGGCGGCATGGACGGCGCGGTCGCCGCCGCGCGCGGGTCCGGCCTCCTCGCCCCATCCGGCACCTACGTCATGGGCACGCCGGAGCAGAAGGCGAAGTATCACGAGCAGACGTCGGGGATGGTCCAAATCGAGGACGGGTTCGAAGGCCAGCGCGCCGGACTTGCCTTCTCAATGTTCGAATGGGTGGAAAGTGGCGGCGACTCGGCGGATACCTGCCATCTCGTCATCGTCCTTGCCGCCCCGGTCCGCCTCCACGGCGTCACCCATCTGCGGGCCCGCAAGACCGGCTGGCTGCAGGACCCTGACGGCACCCCCCTGCAGGACGTGGATCTTGGACCCAGGGCATTCGATTCGCTTTACAAACTCAGGTCGTCCGACCAGGTCGAGGCCCGCGCCGTCTTCAATCCTGCGGTCATCGAGCGCGTGATCGCCCTCGCGCATGGCGGCCCGTTCCGCGCCGTCGCCACCGCCGGCCATCTCGTCTTCGACTTTCCGAGCGAGACCAACCGCTTCGGCCTGATCGACCTGGTCACGGGCGAATGGGGCGATGACACGATCCGCCAGACCCATGCCGATCTCGCCGAAGCCCTCGCCCTCGTCGACGCCCTCGGCCACGCCTTCATGCTCGCGCGAAAGTCGGGTACGGGCGCTCCATGACCCTGCCGCCCCTCGACGCCCGGAACTTCGACGCCGCCCGCCAGCACTGGCTGCCCGTGCGCGTCTATTACGAGGACACCGACTTCACCGGCATGGTCTACCACGCCAATTACCTGCGCTTCTTCGAGCGCGGCCGCTCCGATCACCTGCGCGATGCCGGCGTCTCGCACCAGTCGCTTCTGGCCCGCGACGACCCCGCCGCCTTTACGCTCACCAACGTCAACGTCACCTATCGCCGGCCTGCCAGGGTCGACGACCTGCTGCACATCCGCACCCGCTATCTCGGCATGGACGGCCCCCGCATCCGCTTCGCGCAGGCCTGCCTCCGGGACGGGGAGCTGATCGCCGAAGCCGAGATCACTGCCGTGATGATCCATGCCGACGGGCGCCTGCGCCGTCCGATCAGGGAAATCGCGGAGCACCTTGAAGCCTGGCGCTGGCAGGCGGGCTGACCTGCCCGGAAAGGCAGCGTCCGGCAGCCATTTCGGGGCGCCGGTGGTTAACAGTCTGCCACGAAGCCTTAACCCTTGGGCGATAAGGCATATCTGACTGCGCAAAACCCGGCCCGCGCCGTGTTTCTGCCGGATTCGGGCTGGAAAGAAGGTCGGGAAAGATGGGTTGCCCGCGCATTGCTCCGGGCCGAATCCCTGTACCGCCGCACACGCGGGCGCGACGCGCCCGGATGAAGTTTGGGAGAGACCTCGTTCATGGAAAACGAATCCATCGGCAACGTTGCGACGAGCAGCGGCTTCTCGCTGATCACGCTGCTCGGCGAGGCCGATATTATCGTCAAGCTGGTGCTGGTCGTATTGCTGCTGGACTCGATCTGGTCCTGGATCGTGATCGGCGAGAAGCTCTTCTCGCTCGGCGCCCTCAGGAAATCGGCCCTCGCCTTCGAGGAGGCGTTCTGGAATGGCCGCGCCGGCGAGTTTGACCTGCGCCCGGGCCAGGGCGGCAGGGACCCGGCCTCCCGCGTCTTCGTCTCCGCCGCCCGCGAATGGCAGGATGCCGGCAAGTCGCTGGCCACCCCCGCCGAAGCCTCCGCCATTGTGATGCGGGCCGAACGCTCGATGCGCGCCGCGGTGGACCGCGAACTCGGCCGCGCCGGCAACGGACTCTCCATCCTGGCCACCATCGGCTCGGCCTCGCCCTTCATCGGCCTTTTCGGCACGGTCTGGGGCATCATGAACGCCTTCCTCAGCATCGCCGAAGCGCAGGACACCAGCCTCGGCACCGTCGCAGGCCCGATCGCCGAAGCCCTCTTCGCCACCGGCCTCGGCCTGATTGCGGCCATCCCGGCGGTCATCTTCTACAACAAGTTCACCGCCGACCTTACCAGGCTCGGCGACCAGCTCGACAGCTTTTCCCAGGATGTCCTCGTGCGCCTGTCGCGCCGGGCGTCCGACGCGACGCGGGACTAGGCCGAAATGGGCGCTCACCTCGGTTCAGGCGGCAATGGCGGACGGCGCGGCCGGCGCGCCCTCAATGCGGAAATCAACGTCACCCCTTTCGTGGACGTGATGCTGGTCCTGCTGATCGTCTTCATGGTCACCGCCCCGCTGCTGATCCGCGGCGAGGAGGTCAACCTTCCCAAAACAACCTCCGCGCCCCTGAAGTCCGAGGCGAATGACGCGCCGCTGACGCTCTGGGTGCGCGCCGACGGCACGGTCCTCGTCCAGCAGACGGAAATCCAGACCGAAGACCTCGCCGCCCAGCTCACCGCCATCGTCGGCGAGGGCTATGACAAGCAGGTCTACCTCTATGCCGACCAGGACGTGCCATATGGCCGCGTCATGGAAGTCACCGCTGAAGTGCGCCGCGCCGGATACACGCGCATGTCCTTCATCACCGAACAGAAACGCTAGGACCGGAAGGAGCCTGACCGCACCATGCTTCGCGGTTTCACCGTCTCGGCCCTCGTCCATGCCAGTGTCCTGGCCATGGCGATGATCTCTTGGCCGCCGGCCGGTTCCGAGTGCGACGAGGCGATCGGGAAGCTCCGCCGCGAAAATCCGGGCATCCGCGCCATCGAGATCGTCGTCGCCCTGCCGCAATGCGCCAGCGTCGCCGACCTGCCGATCGACTTCGAGGATGTCGGCCTCGTCTCGAATGTCAGCGAGTTGCGCAAGGCCCCCGAACCAAAGGAAGAGGCGCTCCCGCCTGAGCCTGAACCGGAAGTCGAGGAAGCCCCGCCGGAGCCTGAGCCTGAAGCGGCCGAACCGGAGCCCGAAGAGGCCGTGCCCGATCCGCGCGCCGCAAAGGAGCCCGAGCCGAAAAAGCCGGAGCCCAGCAAACCGGAACCGAAAAAAGCCGAGCCTCTGATCAGGAAAGAGCCGCCGAAGAAACCGAAGGACGACGACCTCGCCTTCCTCGATGATTTCGACAAGGCGCTGCAGGACAAACGCCAGACCCGCCCGCGCACCACGCCGCAGGAAGCCGCCGACCGGCCAAACATCGGCAATGCCAGCCGCGACCGCGAAGGGGCAGGCGAGCGCACCGGCAATACCGCGTCCCTGCAGGCCTCGCTGCGCCGCCAGATCGGCTATTGCTGGCGCGGCATCGAGGACCTGCCGGAAGAAGACCAGATCGATGTCGAGATCGGCGTGAAGCTCAAGCTCGACGGCACGCTGGACGGCAACGCCGAACTCGTCAGCCCGCGGGCGCGCCCCGTCGGCCGCTCCGGCCTTGCGGTTGACCTGGCGCTGCGGGCAGTGCGCAAGTGCGAGCCTTACAAGCTGCCGGAAGATTCGTATGAACAATGGAAAGACATCGTCGTGACGATCGGCCCCGCCAGGGGCTGAGCGCGCGCTGCAAACAAAAGGAGTCTGAAGGAATGACACATCGGGCCATGCTCTACCTGCGGCGGTTTCTCGCCGCTGCCGTGATCGCCCTCGGGCTGGTCGCCCCCGCCTCAGCGCAGCTGCGCGTGCGGGTCGACGAAGGCAACTTCCAGCCGACCCCCATTGCCATCCCGGACTTCCAGGTCACCGGCGCCAATGCCGATCTCGCCAGGCAGATCGCCGAAGTCGTCCGCGCCGACCTCGCCTCCACCGGCCTGTTCGACCTGCAAAACCCGGCCTCCTTCATCCAGCGCGATCTGTCGATCAATGCCGAGCCGCGCTTCGCCGACTGGAAGATCATCCGCACCGAGGGCCTCGTCGTCGGAACCTTCGAGGAACTGCCCGACGGCAAGGTTGCCGTCTCCTTCCGCCTCTGGGACGTCTATGGCGGCGAGCTGATGCGCATCAACGGCGAGCCCGGCCGCCGCCTCACCACCACGCCTGAGAACTGGCGCCGCATCGCCCACAAGATCGCCGACTCGATCTATACCCGCCTGACCGGCGAAGACCCCTATTTCGACACCCGCATCGTCTACATCGCGGAAACCGGCCCGAAGACCGAGCGCGTCAAGCGCCTGGCCATCATGGATTCGGACGGCGCCAACCAGCAATACCTCACCTCCGGCCGCTCCACTGTGCTGACCCCGCGCTTCTCCCCCTCGGCGCAGGAAATCACCTACATGTCGTATGAAGGCGGCAAGCCGCGCGTCTATCTCTTCAATATCGAGACCGGCCGCCAGGAACTGCTCGGCAACTTCCCCGGCATGACCTTCTCGCCCCGCTTCGCCCGGGATGGCCAGTCCGTCCTGCTCAGCCAGGCCCAGCGCGGCAATACCGACATCTATATCATGAACCTGCGCACCCGCGAGTCCGACCGCCTGACCGACCATCCGTCGATCGACACCTCCCCTTCGATGTCGCCGGACGGCAAATCGGTGGTCTTCAACTCCGACCGGGGCGGCACACCGCAGCTCTACATCATGAACACCGACAGATCGAAGCGCACCTGCCCTGGCGGCGGCAGCGACGTCGCCTGCCGCATCACCTTCGGCAAGGGCCGTTATTCGACCCCCGTCTGGTCCCCGCGCGGTGACCTGATTGCCTTCACCAAGCAGGAGGGCGGCAGGTTCTATGTCGGCGTCATCGGCATCGATGGTAAAGGCGAGCGCCTGCTGACCGAGGCCTATCTGGACGAAGGTCCGGACTGGTCACCCAATGGCCGGGTCATCGTCTATTTCCGCGAAGCCCGCCCCGGCGCCAGCCCGCAGCTCTGGTCGGTTGACCTCTCGGGCCGCAACGAGCGTCGGATGGTGACCCAGACCGACGCATCCGATCCGGCCTGGTCTCCCCTGCTCCAATAGGGGCGCATTACGACAGTTTAACCAGGCTGGGGCCGCGCAACCGGCTTGAAACGGCCGAAAATGCAATGTTTTTGCCTGATATCGTCTGCGTTTGGATTGCTGTCGCAATTCGGTCAGACTATGTTGTTAACACTCAAACTCAACATGGGCAGGTATTTTTGTCTCCCATCAGACCCGAGCATCGTCCAATCCTTAGGAGCCCCGACACATGCATACGTTCCTTAAAGTCACTGCTGCCGCAGCGCTTCTGACCGCGGGCGCTTGCGCCTCGCCACCGGCGCCTGTGGAAGAGCCCCCTCCGTTTCTGGAAAAGGCCGAGCCGGTCGTCGAAGAAATAGTTGAAGTCGTTGAAACTCCACAGGTCATCGAACCCTCGATCACCCCCGGTTCGCTGGAAGACTTCCGCGTCAACGTCGGAGAGCGCGTCTATTTTGACCTCGACCAGTACCGCCTCGACACCGAAGATCAGGACATCCTGAAGCGTCAGGCTGCCTGGCTCGCCTCCTACCCGGACATCCGGATCCTCGTCGCCGGCAATGCCGATGAGCGCGGCACGCGCGAATATAACCTCGCCCTCGGCGAGCGCCGCGCCAACGCGGTGAAAGAGTATCTCGTCAGTCTCGGCGTGTCCGCTTCGCGCGTGGACACCGTGTCCTATGGCAAAGAGCGCCCGGTCGTGGCCGGCTCGGACGATCAGTCCTGGGCTCTCAACCGCAACGGCTGGACGCAGATCGTTTCGGGCGCCACCAGCTAAAGAGCGACGTTCCGAGAAGTGGACACCGGTTTTCGGAAAAACGTCGCGACCAGCTAAAAGCCACCCATAACTGCGAAAGCAGATGGTCCAGAACAGCCGGGCGCCATAATTTGGCCCCGGCTGTTCCTTTTATTGTGCTGTCTGCCTGTTTGCGTATCGACGTAGGATTCCCGCCATGTTGAAAGCTGCCCTGACAAGCCTGGCCGTTGCCGGCCTCCTGGTTGTCCCCGCCACGTCGCAGACCGTGACATTGCCTTCGCGCGGCGCACCGATCACCAAGGGCGTCACCACAGGCGACCTTTCGGTGCAGGTCGACCAGGCGCGCCAGAGCGCGGCAGACCTGCTCGTGCAGGTCAATCGCCAGCAGGATGAGATCAGCAGGCTCAACGGCCGCGTCGAGTCGCTCGAATTCCAGCTCGGCCGGGCAACCGAAGCCAACGAAGAACTGCTGACCGACAACGAAACCCTGGCCCGCGACGCGCAGGCGATGCGCCAGACGCTTGACCGTCAGGCCCTCGCCATCGCCGGCATTCAGGTCATCCTCGGCATCGAGCCCGAACCGGTCACCGATACCTATTCCGGCGTGGATCCGGCCGGTCAGTCCTATGCGATGTCCGCGCCGGCCTTGGACGATCGCGGCGTCGACAGCCCGGGCCCCGCCCAGCTCACCTCCGGCAGCGGCCTGCCCGAAGGCTCGCTCGGCACTCTCTCGGCCAGCCAGTTGCCAGGCGAAGCCGGCGCGCTGTTCACCGAAGCCAGGGCCCGGCTGATCCGGCTTGACTATGCCGGGGCGGAAGAAGCCTTCCAGGCCTTTATCGACCAGTTCGGCAAAGACCAGCAGGCCGGCGAGGCCCATTTCTGGCTCGGCGAAGCGCTGCACCAGCAGCAGGCCTATGCCGAAAGCGGCGCCGCCTACACCACGATGATCCGGTCCTATCCGGATGACGTGCGCGCCCCCGACGCCCTCGTCCGCCTCGCCCGCGCCATGCGCTTCCTGGGCGAAAGCACGAAGGCCTGCACCGCGCTCGATACGCTGCCGAAGCGCTATCCGGATGCCTCCAGAGTGGTGCGCGACCTCGCCGCCGTCGAGCGGACCCGGTCCGGGTGCGCAAACTAGACCTGACCTCGCGTTTTGACGCGGCGCTTGGCGCCGTGCCGGAAGATTTCGCCGGGGGGCCTGTCGGCCTTGCCGTCTCCGGCGGCAGCGACTCCCTCGCGCTCCTGCACCTCGCCCACCAATGGGCACGCCCGCGCGGGGCGAGGCTCCTTGTCCTGACGGTCGATCACCGCCTGCGCCCCGCCGGAGCGGCAGAAGCCGCAGGCGTGGCGCGTCTCGCGGGCGAGCTCGGCCTCGCCCATCGCACACTCGCCTGGGACGCTCCGGTCGCGCGCCAGTCCGCCGCCCGCCGCGCCCGCCACGCCTTGCTGGCCGCGGAGTTGAAGGCAGCGGGCGGACATCTCCTGCTGACCGGCCACACCGCCAGCGACCAGGCCGAAACCGTGCTGATGCGCGCCCGTCAGGGCTCCGGCTGGTACGGCCTTGCCGGCATGCGCGCGCTGTCGCTGTCACCGGTCTGGCCGGAAGGCGAAGGGGTCTGGATCGCCCGCCCGCTGCTGGGTGAGACGCGTGAGGATCTGCGGGGCTGGCTTGAAGGGCAGGGACTTGGCTGGAGCGACGATCCGTCCAATGACAATCCGGCCTTCGAGCGCGTCCGCGTCCGCACACGCCTCGCCGCAAGCCGTGTGCTGAGAGACCGCACCCTCGTCTGCCAGCAGCACTTTGCCGGGCTGCGCCGCCTCGAAGACGCGCTCCTCGCCAGCTGGCTCGGACGCCATGTGCATATCGGCGCGGATGGCACCGTCATCGCCCACCTCGCGGGCCTTGCGCCCGAGCGCGCCGCGCGCGGGCTGGGCATCCTGCTGCAATGCGTCGCCGGCCGCGAAACCCCGCCCCGGTCGCAAGCGCTGCTGGACCTGGCCGCCCGCAGCCTTGCCGCGCCGGCCTTCCGCGGTGCCACGCTTGGCGGCGTCCGCCTGCGGCCTTCCCGGGCCGGCCTGAAGCTCGCGCCCGAGTCCGGCGCCCGCCTGAATCCGCCGTCTCCGGAGGCCCTGGCCGCCCGGATGAACGCTTTCCGGCACCTTTTTATCACTTCTGCGCATGATTTCGTCGCAGGCGCAGGAAAGGAGTCGTTTTTGGAGGGGTTGCCCCCTATCTTCGCGTACAACACCGTTTCCATTATGCGAGACCTGCCATGAATGTTCGTAACCTTGCCGTCTGGGGCGCGCTCGCCCTTCTGGTGATCGGAATGGCCGTGATGATGGGGGGCAACCCCGAAGTCGCCCGTGCCAAGAATGTCCGGCTTTCGGAAATCTACACCATGGCCGAACAGGGCAAGCTCGCGGACGCCACCCTCGGCGACACCAAGCTGGTGGTCACCACCACCGATGGCCAGAAGCTGATCAGCGAAATCCGCCAGCTCGACATGACCACCGAGACGATCCTGCGCGACAACAACGTGCCTTTCAACGTCGAAGCCGATGTTGGCCGCAACAATGTCGCCTCGGTGCTGGTCTCGCTGCTGCCGATCGTGCTGATCGTCGCGTTCGTCTTCTTCATGATGCGCCAGATGCAGGGTGGCGGCACACGCGGGGCGATGAGCTTCGGCAAGTCCCGTGCGCGCCTCCTCACCGAGAAGCATGGCCGCGTCA
>CALGEF010000206.1 GCA_937881755.1 uncultured Acidobacteriota bacterium | reverse complement strand
ACCCGGACCTCGACACCGAGCGCCGCATCCTGATCGAGACGACGCGCGGCGCCGACGCGCCGGTGCGCCCTGCGCTCGACGCCGGGCGGCTGATGGCGATCCAGGCGCTGGTGCGCCAGATGCCGGTGGGCGAGAAGATCGTCGGCGCGATCCTGAACCTGATCCGCGAAGCGCGGCCCGAGCAGACGAGCGATGCGCGCGTGAAACGGCTCGTCGACTGGGGCCCTTCCCCGCGTGCCGGACAGGCGCTGATGCTGGCGGCGCGCTCGCGCGCCCTGCTTCGCGGGCGGCTCGCCCCGTCTATGGAAGATGTCGAGGCCCTCGCCGAGCCCTGCCTCGGCCACCGGATGGCGATGCGCTATGACCCGACGGGCGAGGCGCCGAAGATCAGTGGTCTGATCAATGATCTTGCGAGGAAGGCAGGCTGAGTGGGTCTGGCAATTGCCTTGCCAGCTCTGGGACTCGTTTTTTTGCTTGGGGGGTGCAGCAGTTCCCAGATGCCGGACTTCGATACGAGATTGAAATGTTACGCTGTCGCTATCTCAACTGAAGACAACCTGATCAATAGATTAGCAGTCCGAGACGGACTCGATGCCTTCAGCACCACAACTACGCAACAGTCGAGCGAGAATGATGCCTTTCGGCAAATTGATCAGAAGCAGTCGGCAGCTGTGCTGGAGATCAAAAAAAAGGTTCTCGGGAGTTTGGGCTGAAGCGGCATTGAAAGCACCGGATGCTGCAAATGCACGACTTGAAGATGCTGGAAGGCAGTCTGAAGATATTCGTCTGCAAACTTTGAACAGGAACTGCGGAGAAGTGCCTAAAAAATGACCCCCGCCGCCGACCTTCGCGCTGAAGCCGAACGCCTCGCCCGGCAGTTGCCGGGGCTGAATTTCAAGGCGGAAGCCTCGGAGGCAGCACATATCGGCTCGGCAGGACGGCGGCGCGCCGGCGGCGGCGAGACCTTCTGGCAATACCGGCGCTATGCCCTGGAAGACGACGCCGGACGGATCGACTGGCGCCGCTCGGCCAAGGGCGACGACCTCTATGTGCGCGAGGCCGAACTGGAAACCGCGCGCACCGTGATGTTCTGGGCAGATGATCACCCCGGCTTCCGCTGGAAGGGCCAGGGCGACCTGCGCACCAAGGCGGAAGAAGCGATCCTCCTGATGCTGACGACGGCGATTCCGATGTCCGGGGAGGGCGAGCGGATCGGATCACTCGGCACCGGGCGGCGGCCGAGCTTTGGCAAACGCGCCGTGGACCGGCTGGCGAACGACCTGCTGCGCGGCACCGGCGGGAACTTTCCCGCGCCCCCACGCGCAGCGGCGACCCTGATCATTGCGTCCGACTTCTATGATCCGATCCCGGAATGGACGGCGCGGCTGGCGCCGCTCGCGGGCAAATGCCCAGAAGGGGTTCTGCTGGCCGTCTCGGCCCCGGCCGAGGTCGACTTTCCCTATGAAGGCCGCGTCAGGCTCTCGCGACCCGGCGCCGCGATCGACCGGATCCTGGGACGCGCCGAGGCGATGCGCGAGGAATACCAGCGCCGCTTCGCCGCGCAGCGCGCCGGCCTCGAAGACCTCGCGCGCCGCATGGCCTGGGGGTTTGTCGCCCACGTGACCGGATCGCCCGCAATCGAAAGCGCGGCGCGGCTGAAGGCCGAACTCGAACGCTTCGGGGCCGCCCGGTGACAGCCCTTGGCCCATTCCTGCTTGGCGCGCCCTGGGCGCTTGCAGCGCTCCTCGCCCTGCCCCTGATCTGGTGGGTACTGCGCGCGACGCCGCCGGCGCCGAAGAATGTGGAACTGCCATCGCTGCGGTTGCTGGACGGCGCGGTGCCGGTGGAAGAGACGCCGTCACGCACGCCCTGGTGGGTCTGGCTCATCCGTACACTGGCGGTCCTGGCCGCAGTCCTCGGCCTGTCGCAACCGGTCTACGCGCCCGGCGCGCGCAGCGGCGAGACGGCGGAGCAAGGCCCGGTCCTGATTGTCATCGACAATGGCTGGCCGGCAGCGCCGCGCTGGAACGAGCTGACCAATGCCGCGAGCGCAACGCTGGACGCGGGCGACCGCGACACAGCCGTTCACATGCTGCTGACAGCGCCGCAGCAACTTAATCCCGATCCGGCCGCGCGCCTCTCGAAGGCTGATCTCGGCAAGCGGATCGGCACACTGCAGCCGCAGCCCTGGGGCAGCAACCGGGCAGACGCGCTGCAGCGGCTGGACGCGTCCGGCCTTAAGCCCGCGCGCATTTTCTGGGCGAGCGACGGGCTGGAAAATGGCGGCGGCACCGCCTTCGCCGCCGACCTTGCCGCGCGCGCGCCGCTGACCGTGTTCGCCGCGCCCGCCGAAGGGCCGGTGGCGATTACTGGCCTCTCCGCCGCGACCGACGCCGTCACGGTGCGCCTTGCGCGCGCCGACGCACGCGGGACGGCGCGGGCTTTCGTCTCGGCGCAGACGCGCGACGGCTCGGCCATCGCGTCCGGCGAAGTAGTGCTTGCAGCCGGCGAAACGCAGGCCGCCGCCGAGTTCAAGATTGCGGCTGCGGCGCTCGCCCGCGTCGCGCGGTTCAACGTCACGGGGCGCTCCGGCGCGGGTACGGTCTGGCTCTGGGACTCGGTGGACCGGACGCGCCGCGCAGGGCTTGTCGATGCCGGCACGGCGGCGCAGCCCCTGCTCTCCGACATGCACTATATCCGCAAGGCGCTGGAGCCCTTCGCCTCGATCTCCAGCGGCGATATTGAGACGGTGGTGGCAACCTCGCCGGATGCCATCATCCTGTCCGATGTCGGACAGATTGCGGCAGCGGATGTCGAGATCCTCACCGAATGGGTCGAAGACGGCGGCGCGCTGATCCGCTTTGCCGGACCGCGTCTCGCCGCACAGGGCGACGAGCTGTTGCCCGTGGGCCTGCGTCGCTCGTCGCGCGCGCTGGGCGGCACGCTCGCCTGGGACGAGCCGCAGGGCCTTGCGGCGTTTCCAGACACCTCGCCTTTCTTTGGCCTGCTCATTCCGGAAGATGTCCGTGTACGCCAGCAGGTGCTGGCGACGCCGGACCCGGAACTCTCGCGCAGGACCTGGGCGCGCCTGTCGGATGGCTCGCCGCTGGTGACCGCCGATGCGCGCGGCAGCGGCATGCTGATCCTGTTCCATGTCACCGCCGGGCCGGACTGGGCGGACCTTGCCTATTCAGGCCTGTTCGAACAGATGCTGCGCCGAGCAATTACTGCCGGACGCGGCGAGGCGATCGAAGATACAGAAGGCACCTACATGCCGCAGCTGACCCTCGACGGGTTTGGCCGCCTCGCCGGCGCGAGCGCGAACGCCGCGCCGATCAAGGCGGCCGAGTTCAACACGACCGTGCCCTCCGAGATCCACCCGCCCGGTCTCTACCAGGGCCCTGCAGGCACGCGCGCCCTGAATGCCGGCGCCGGCGCCGCCCCGGAGCTGATCCGCGAGTGGCCCGCCTCGGCGCGCCTGCTGGGCGACGCCGAAGCGCGGTCCCTGCGGCTGGCGGGTCCGCTACTTGGCTTTGCGGCGGCGTTACTGGCGCTTGACCTGTTCATCGCCTTGCTCGTGGCCGGACGGTTGCGCGCCTTCCTGCCGAAGCGGCGGGCGGCGAGCCTGGCGCTAGGCTTTGCGGCGCTGGCGGCCGTCTCCCTCGCGGCGCCGGAGCGGGCGCTGGCGCAGTATGACTACCAGCTTATGCCGGACGGCAGCTACCGCTCGATCTCCACCGAGTCGAGGACCGTGCCCCTGCCCGGCAACGGGGCACCGCAGAAGCAGGTCGAAGCCGCGCTCGAGATGCGGCTTGGCTATGTCGAGACGGCTGACAGTGCGCTGAACGCGCGCACCCGCGCGGGGCTGATCGGCATTTCCAATATCCTCCTGATGCGGACGTCCGTGGAGCCTGCCGATCCACATGCGCTGAACCTTGAGACCGATGCACTGGAGCTTTATCCGCTGATCTATTTCAACGTGCCCGGCGATGCCGCGCCGATGTCGGACAAGTCGGTGCAGCGCCTCAACGCCTACCTGCGCTCCGGCGGCGCCCTGCTGATCGACACGCGCGCGGGCGAGAAGGCGGGATCCCCGACGGATGTCACCAGCCTCGAGACGCTGCTTGAGGGGCTGGACGTGCCGCCGCTGCAGCCCGTGCCGCAGAACCATGTGCTGTCGCGCAGCTTCTACCTGATCAATGATTTCCCCGGCCGGTTTGCGGAGCGACGGCTCTGGATCGAGCAGGCGGGCGATGCGGCCGCGCAGCGCGGCAACGGCGTCTCGCGACTGTTCATCGGCGACGCTGACTGGGCGTCTGCCTGGGCCGTGGACCAGAACGGGCGGGATCTTTACTCGGTGGACGGAGGGGCTGAGCAACGTGAGACAGCGCGCCGGTTCGGCGTGAACCTTGTGATGTATGTACTCACGGGAAGCTACAAGGATGACCAGGTGCACGTGCCGGCGCTTCTGGCGCGCCTCGGCGAGAGCGATGAGGGCGCGCCCGATCCTCGCCTGCCCGCGCGTATTCCGGACGGTGGCCCTCAATGAACGAGGCCGTCCGCCTCAGTTTCGAGCCGTTCCTCGGCTGGCCGCTGTTCTGGGCCATCGCGGGACTAACGGGGCTCGCCTGGCTGGCCTACCTCACACTGCGCGGGCGGGCCTGGCTGACGCGGGCGCTCGGCCTTGTCTTGCTCTCGGCAGCGCTGCTCAATCCGTCGCTGGTCCACGAGGAGCGTGAGCCGCTGCCCTCGGTCGCCGCCGTGATCCTCGACCGGTCCGAAAGCATGCAGTTCGGCGACCGGACGAAGGCGGCCGAAGCCGCCTATGCGGCGCTGACGGCCCGGCTCGCCGAGGACAAGACGCTGGAAGTGCGCACGCTGGAGACGAGCCCCGGCGATGACGGCACTTACCTTCACGGCGCGCTGGAAGGATTGATGGCGGACGTGCCGCGTGACCGGATCGCCGGCGCGGTCTTCATCACCGACGGCCAGATCCACGACCTTCCGGACCCGGAACTTGTCGAGACGCTGATCGGTCCGCTGCACGGCCTGATCGCCGGCGACGAGGACCGGGGCGACCGCAGCGTTCGTATCGTCAATGCACCGAATTTCGGCATCGTCGGCGAGAGCGCCAACCTCATCGTGCGCGTCGAAGACCCGCGCGGCGGCGAGGTGGAACTGCAGGTCTCGCTCAACGGCGGCGCGCCGGATCGCATCCGCGTCAAGGCGGGCGAGGACACGCCCCTGCGCGCCGAGATCGAACGGCGCGGTGAGAATATGGTGGTGATCGAAGCCTCGCCCGGCCCGGAAGAGTTGACCCTCGCCAATAACCGCACCGCGATGACCATAGCCGGTGTGCGAGACCGCCTGCGCGTGCTGCTGGTCACCGGTAAGCCGAACCAGGCTGGCCGCGTCTGGCGCGATCTCCTGAAATCCGATCCTTCGGTGGATCTCGTCCACTTCACGATTCTGCGCCCACCCTTCAAGACCGACTCTGCGCGACCCGAGGAACTCGCCCTCATCGCCTTTCCGACTGAGGAGCTGTTCGAGGAGAAGCTGACCGAGTTCGATCTCATCATCTTCGACCAGTATGAGCGCCAGGGTGTCATCACGCAGGCCTATCTCGCCAACATGTCGCGCTATGTGGCCGATGGCGGCGCGCTGCTGATCGTGGCGGGCGAGCAGTTTGCGGGCCCCGCCAGCCTTGCGCGCTCGCCGCTCGCCTCGGTGCTGCCAGCCACCCCGACCGGTGTGATCCGTACCGGCAGCTTCAAGCCGCAGCTGACCGGACCGGGCAAGCGCCACTCCGTTACCGCCCCGCTGGACGATACAAACTGGGGCAAATGGATGCGTTACATCGAGGCCGACGCGGTGGCGGGTGACGTGCTGATCGCCGGGCCGGAAGGCCGCCCACTGCTGATTGTCGACCGCGTCGACAAGGGCCGCGTCGGCATGCTGATGTCCGACCAGATCTGGCTCTGGGCGAGCGGGCATGATGGCGGCGGACCCTTTGCCGAACTGATCCGGCGCATGGTGCACTGGATGATGAAGGAGCCCGAACTGGAAGAGCGCCGCCTCTCCATCCAGGCCGAGGGCGGCAAGGCGACGGTGGAGCTGCGCACCCTGCTTGACTCCGCGCCGCGGCTGGAAATCGAGACGCCGGAAGGCGGCACGCTGCGCCCCGACTGGGTGAACCGGGGCCCAGGCATCTTCGCGGCGGAGGCGCCCATCGACGAGCTGGGCATTTACCGCGCGCGGTCCGGCGGCCTCGAGGCGATTGCGCTCAATGGCCCCGCCAATCCCCGGGAATATGCAGACCTGACCTCCACGGCAGACATCCTGGAGCCGGTCTCGCGCGCCACTGGCGGCGGCGTGCTGCGGCTCAACGCGGCCGGCGCCAACCTTCCGGAAATCCGCCGAATCGGGAACCAGCGCACCGCCGCCGGCAATGGCTGGATCGGCCTGCGCGAGCGCGACGCCTATGCCGTGCGCTCGTCCACCAGCCAGCCGCTGCTGCCGGGTATTCTCGCTGCCGCCGCCTTGATCCTTATGCTGCTGCTCGCCTGGCGGCGCGAGGGGCGCTAAACGGGTTTCGTCCGCTTGCTCACCAGCCAGATAAGAATGAGCGGCGGAATCGCCGCAAACGGGGTGACCGAGAACCAGGTGGCAAAGCCGCCCATAGGCGAGCCGCTCCAGACTTGTAACGCCTCAACGGCCATCCCCGCAAACCCTCCGAGAAAGCCCGCGACCAAAGTCATCAGGGACGAGAGCAACGCAAACTGCGCCGCGGTGGCGACCGGGTTCGTCAACCGGCTGGCCCAGGCGACCATCGCCGCCGTCGCCATGCCGCCGCTGAAGCCTTCGAACATCGAGGCTGCGATCCAGACGCCCCTGTCGCCGCCGCTCAGCGCGAGGAAGGCAAACCCGATATTCGAGACCGCTGCAAGGACCAGGGCAATCGCCATAGCCGGGATCGTACCAAAACGCAGACCGATGAGACCGGAGATGATGACACCGGCCAGCGTGGCCGGAAAACCGAATACCGTGCGGACCGCCGCGATCTGCGGCCCGGTGAATCCGAGATCGATATAGAGTGGGCCGACCATCGAGGTGATCAGCCCGTCCGGCACGAAGAAGAGCGCGACCAACGGCAGGAAGATGAAATTGCTCCGCCCATGGTCCTGCCAGAAAACCGTCAGGGGACGCAGCAGGGCCCCGAGTATGCTGGAGAGGCCGGTGGCGGGCGCGAAGTCCCTCGCCTTGTCCGGCTCGCGCGCCATCAGCAATCCGGCAAGGCCGGCGATGCCGCCAACGGCCGCCGCTGCATAGGCCATGCTCCAGCCGATGGCAGCCGACATGGCGAGGATCGGCACGTTGCCGAGGAAGTAGCCGGAGCGCAGTCCGAAGATATAGGCAGACGCCATCAGGTCCTGCTCTTCATCTCTGGCGCTCTCAATGCGCCAGGCATCGACGGCAATATCCTGCGTCGCGGCCGCAAAGGAGGTGAGCATGGCAAACGCGATGAACACGCCCAGCCCCCCGGAGGGCCCGGTTGCCGCCATACCGAGGATGCCGAGGGTGACGAAGGTCTGGCCTAGCAGCATCCAGGATCGGCGATGGCCAAGGCGCTTGGCGATCCAGGGCAGCTGGATCCAGTCCACGAAAGGCGCCCAGAGAAACTTGATCGAAACGAACAGGCCCACCCAGCTCATCATGCCGATGGCCGCGAGCGCGATACCTTCCGAGCGGAGCCAGAAGCCCAGCGTCACACCAACCAGCACCGGCGGCATGCCGGTGGCGATTCCGAAAACCACCGCCAGCGCGACCTTCGGCTGGTTCAGCGAGGCCAGGACCTGCCGCATGCTCGCGCGCGGGCGCTGCGGGGCGTCCTGGCCGGTGACGACATCGGTCATTCTCTCTCCCGTGCCGCAAGCCGCTCCGCCTCCCCTCTTGGCGGGGGAGCTGTAACCGGAAGGACTGCGAACCAAGGAATGGTGCCAGCCGATTTCCGCATCGGCAAGCGAAACCGGCGCGTCAGGGCGCGGTGACGGGGCCTTCGAGCTGCGCGGCGTCGCCGGCCAGGTCACGCACCATCACGCGGCCCTGGTCCTGCGGGCCGGGGAAGATCAGTCTGTGTTTAGGTGCGACCACGAAGCCCGCCTTGCCGAACAGGCTGTGCGCGCCGATCAGGATCGCGGCGGGCCAGCCGGCGGCCTTGCCGGCGTCGAGCGCCGCTTCAGTGATGCGCAGGCTGAGGAACTGGCCGCGATACGCAGGATCCACCGCAACCGGCCCGAAGAACAGCGCCCGCGCGCGCGCCTCGCCGACCACCAGCGGCCAGACGCGGCAGACACCGATCACCTTTCCGCCGTCCACCGCCACGCGGTTGATCGCCGGCAGCGAAGCCGAATACTCGCGCAGCCGCTCCGCCGTCTTGGCAAAGTGGCCGGGGCCAAAGGTACGGTCGAACAGGTCTTCGATCGCATCGGCATGCAGCGCAGGGGTTTCGGGGACAATCTCGATCATGGCGGGCGCGTCTAGGGCGCAATCCGCCGCCCCGCAAGCATCCCTCGCCTGTCAGGGGCGGAAGGCTGCGTCGGGGTCTTTCAGAAGGGCGTAGGAGACGTGCTGCTTCAGCTTCTCGGTCACGGCGGCGGGCTCGCCCTGCAGCAGGTCCGGATGGATCATCCCGCCGAAGGTCATCCGGATCTTTGAGCCGCGCTTGTTGAGCAGTTCGTGGAACAGCGTGATGTCGCGCAGCTCGTTCGAGAGATCACAGAAGAGATAGTAGAGCGCCGAGTTGCGGGCCTCGAGATTGAGCGGCACGACCGGCGCGCCCTGCTTGCGGGCGAGGCCGACGACGGTCGGGAACCAGTCCTTCTCCTCCATCCGTCCCTCGACCTTGCGTGCAAGGCGCCCCGACGGGAAGATGACGACGCACCTTTCCTGCGCGAAGGCATCCGCTGCGCGCTTCAGGGTTTCGCGTGCCTTGGCGGGGGAGCGCTTGGCGACAACCCATTCGACCGGGATGATCACATCCTCGAAACGCGGATTGACGCGGACCGCGTCAGCATTGGCGAAAAAGATGATGTCGTCCCGTTTTTTTTTCAGCAGGTCCCAGACGGCGACCCCGTCGGCAAGGCCAGTCGGGTGATTCGCGGCGACGATGCAGCGCCCGGTGGCCGGCAAGCGATCGATACCGGACACGGTCATGTCGAAGGCGAGCTGCTGCGACAGCCGGTCAAAGGATTGCCGCCCGGTCAGCTGGACCAGCTCGTCCGCCATCGCCCGCGCCTTACCATAGCCGAGCAGGGAATACAGCAACGGCCGGGCAACCGGCCAGGCGGGGCTGGCGCGCAGCTTCGGGCAGCGCTCCTCGATCAGCACATCCACGATATGTGCGTCGGTGCGCTCACCGGCCGCAAGGAATGCGTCCAGCGACCGGGCTTTAGCGGCTGGGGCGGCGATATCGTCGGTCATGGGCCTCTCATATGTACGCCGCCAGCATAGGGCCGGGGCGCCGGCCTGCAAAGAGTGGGGATAAATCCCGGAAAGCTCCTGAAAAGATGCGATCGGGGCCATTTTTAAAGACTTCAGAAAGTTTCAATTTACCAAGGTGCAAGACGGGCGTGGCAAGGTGAACTCATCACGGGGCCCTGCTTAGTGCTTCAGCCCCCCAGCCAGTGTACTGATCGAGGTAGTTGTAGATGAAAGTTCTGTGGGTTGAGGATCATGAGCCGGTGCGCGACATGCTGGCCATTGCGGCCGACAGGGCTGCGCGCGCACGCGTTCAGGTTGACCTCGTGATGGCACCGACGCTGATGGCCGCAGAGATGCGCCTGCGTCTGGAGCGCTTCGATCTCGTTGTGCTCGACCTTGGCCTGCCCGACAGCATGGACGCCGACATGACGATTGCCCGCGTTGCCAATATGGGAAAGTACCGGATCGCCGTCGTCTCCTCGATGGAAAACCGTGACCAGGCCGTCGCCTCCGCCGCCCGTTGCGGCGCCAACATCCACCCGCACGCGGTGTTCAAGGCAAACCTGCCCTTCAACCGCTTCATCCAGCGGCCGGAGTCCTTCGAGGACTTCTTCATGGAACTGATGCCAGCCGCCGGCGCCGCAGCTCCGGCCCGCCGCCCTGCCCGCGCCGCCTGACCGGCACCGCTTGCGGGCCACTGCCTCTGATTGCTAAGCCGCCCGGAAGACTGCTTCCGGGCGGCTTGTCGTTTCGGCCCATGCGCAGCAAGGTAACCCCATGGACAGCCTCTTCGCTTCGCCCGTGACGCTGGGCCTTCTCGTTGTGAATGTGATCGCCAGCCTGATCGCGTTCCGGAACGAAGCGTTCATGCAGCAGAACATCCTCTGGGTGGGCCCGATGCGTGAGCGGGGCGAATGGTACCGGGGGATCAGCTCCGGCTTCCTTCACGTCAACGGGCCACACCTTCTGCTCAACATGTACGGCCTCTGGCTGTTCGGGCCGATCTGCGAGTACGTGCTCGGCGGCGTGGGTTTCGTCATCGTGTATTTTGCATCGCTCGCGGGCGGCAGCGTGTGGGCCTATATCCACAACCGGAATTCGCCGGACTACCGGGCAGCCGGCGCGTCCGGCGCCCTCTCCGGCATCGTGCTGGCCTTCTGCCTGTTCGAGCCGTTCGCCATCCTGCTCGCCTTTTTCGTGATCCCGATGTGGGGCATCGTCTTCGGCGTCCTCTATGTCGCGATCAGCTACGCCTTCTCGATGCGCGAGAACCGCATCATCGGCCACGAGGCGCACCTCGGCGGGGCGGTGGCGGGCGTCATCGCCACCCTGCTCGTGCGCCCGGAAACCTTCAGCGAATTCGTGGCGCAGGCCGCGGCCCGTTTTGGCTGAGGCGGCGATGGGAGCTGTCCGGGCACGCTATGACGAGCGGGTGGCCTCCGGCGCGCTGACCGGCGACGCCGCGCAGGCGGGAGCGGCGAGCCGCCTCGACGCCCTTGCAGCAGCACTGTCCGCGCCGCAGAAGCGCGGCCTGTTCAGCAAGCCGCCGGAACCGGTGCGCGGCGTCTACCTCTGGGGCGGCGTCGGGCGCGGCAAGTCGATGCTGATGGACATGTTCTTCGCCGAGGCGAAAATCTCGCCCAAGCGGCGTGTGCACTTCCACGAGTTCATGGCCGAGGTGCATGAGCGTCTCGATGTCTGGCGCAAGATGGGTGACGCCGACCGCAAACGTTCGCCCTGGCGCGTCCGGGACGCCGGCGACGATCCGATCGCACCGGTCGCCAAGCAGGTGGCGAGCGAAGCGCGCCTTCTCTGCTTCGACGAATTCCAGGTGACGCAGATTGCTGACGCGATGATCCTCGCGCGCCTGTTCGACGCGGTCTTCGCCCACGGCGTGACAGTGGTTGCGACCTCCAATCGCCAGCCGGATGATCTTTACAAGGACGGTATAAACCGCGCGCTGTTCCTGCCCTTCATCCAGCGGCTGAAGGAGCGCTGCGACGTGGTGGAGCTCGCCTCGGCGCGCGATTACCGGCTGGACCGTCTGGTCGAGGCGCCGGTCTGGTACGCCCCGCTCGGCGCCGGCAGCGCCGCGGCGCTCGACATGGCCTGGACGCGCCTGACCCTCGGCGCCGACCCGCAGCACTGCGTACTGACCGTCAAGGGCCGCAAGCTGGAGGTCGCCCGGGAGGCCGCCGGCGTTGCGCGTTTCACCTTCGGGGAACTCTGCGCCCGCCCGCTAGGCTCGATCGACTATCTGACGATTGCCGCGACCTTCCACACTCTCATCCTGGAAGGCATCCCACTGCTCACCCCCGACCGGCGCAACGAGGCCGCCCGCTTCGTCAGCCTGATCGACGCCCTCTACGAGGCCCGCGTGAAACTCGTCGCCAGCGCCGCCGCCGAGCCGGACCGCCTCTACACTGACGGCGACGGCGCCTTCGAATTCCAGCGCACCGCCAGCCGTCTTTTCGAGATGCGCTCGGCTTCGTACATGGCAGAGGAGAGGCGCAGCCTCCCCGAAAGCTGACCGGCCGCAAAAATTGCGATGCCGGCCCCTCTTCCACACCCTCGCCCCATTTCCTATCTATACATAAGCGCGATGAACGAACTGCGCCTCTCCGGCGGCGACGCTGCTGCCAGGCAGGGCTAAGGTGCCGGGGAAGATCCAGGATCAGGAGGTGGGCCGCCGCAAACGGGACCTGCCCAGAACAGGAGGACAAACCATGGCGAATACGCCAATCAAAGCGGGCTCGGGCGCCCTTAGTCCAGAACAAGGACTCAGCCGGTATCTGAGCGAGATCCGCAAGTTCCCGATGCTCGAGAAGAACGAGGAATTCATGCTGGCGCGCCAATGGCGCGACCAGGAAGACACCGAGGCCGCCGAAAGGATGGTCACCTCGCATCTCCGCCTCGTGGCGAAGATCGCGATGGGCTATCGCGGTTACGGCCTGCCGATGGCCGAAGTGATCTCCGAGGGCAATGTCGGCCTGATGCAGGCCGTCAAGAAATTCGACCCTGAAAAAGGCTTCCGCCTTGCGACCTATGCGATGTGGTGGATCCGCGCCGCCATCCAGGAATACATCCTGCGCAGCTGGAGCCTCGTGAAACTCGGCACCACGGCCGCTCAGAAGAAGCTGTTCTTCAACTTGCGCCGGCTGAAGGGTGAGATGCAGGCGCTCGACGAGGGCGACCTTAAGCCGGAGCAGGCCCGCCTGATCGCCGAGAAGCTGAACGTTACCGATGCCGAAGTCTATTCGATGAACGGGCGCATGTCCGGCTCCGACGCCTCGCTCAACGTGCCGATGGGCACGGATGGCGACATGGAATGGCAGGACTGGCTGGCCGATGACGAACCCGGCCAGGCCGAGACCTTTGCCAACCGCCAGGAACTGGACAGCCGGATGGAGCTGCTGACCCGCTCGATGGAAGACCTCTCAGAGCGCGAACGCCATATCCTGACCGAACGCCGCCTGATCGACGAGCCAAAGACGCTGGAAGAACTCTCCGACCAGTACAGCGTCAGCCGCGAGCGCATCCGACAGATCGAGGTCCGCGCCTTCGAGAAGCTGCAGAAGACAATGAAGCGGCTGGCCAGGGAGCAGGGCCTGCCGGTCGGAGACTGAGCGGGAACCATGTCGCCGCCGCTGCGTTGAATCACGCAGGAACGGAAGGCGCCTGTCCATGGCTCACAAACTCGCCGCGCTGTGGCTCGCCTCTGCCCTTGGCGGCGCGGCCCCGGCCTTTGCAGACCCACCGGCCTGTCCGGACGGCCAGACCTGTCCGGTCGCCCGGGCCTCCCCGGAGGCCGGGACGCCGCTACCGGCCCAGACCGTGTGGGGCAAGGGCCAGATCCTGCCGCCCGAATACCTGACGGCCAGCCTGAACGACTGGGACCGGTACGGTCTCCCGCCCGCGCCGGCGGGCCACCAGTGGGTATCGGTCGGCCAGAACGCCTACATCGTGGACCTCGCCAGCGGCGAGATTTCCGGGGCGTTCATCGGCGTGCTGACAAACTGAGAGCCGCGCGATTGAAGCGCCGCTCGTAAGCGGGCATGGGAGGGGCCATGCCCGTTCTCCATCTCACCGACCCCGGCGACCCGCGCCTGGCGCCTTATCTTTCGATCCGCGAGCGCGACCTGACGAACGGGCACGGCGGGCGTTTCATCGCCGAGGGCAAGGTCACGCTCGAGACCCTGCTGACGCGCAGCCATTTCGAAGTGGAGAGCCTTTTCCTGTGCGAGACGAGGCTGGAGCCCCTGGCGCAGCTTCTGCAACAGGTGCCCGCAAGCGTGCCCATCCTTGTTGCGCCGCAAGGCGTGATGGACGCCGTGGCCGGCTTCCCGATGCACCGCGGCGTGCTCGCCTGCGGCCTAAAGGGAGCGCCGCGTGCGACCGCGGATATTCTGCCTGCCGACGGTCCGTCCGCCGCGCTGCTCCTCGCCGGCATCTCCAACCATGACAATGTCGGCGCCTGCTTCCGCAACGCGGCCGCCTTTGGCGCGGGCGCCGTGCTGCTGGATGAAACCTCCTGTGATCCGCTCTACCGCAAGGCCATCCGCGTTTCGTCCGGCACCGCACTCTGGCTGCCCTTCGCGCACGGCGGCACGGGCGCCGCCCTGATCGAAGCGGCAGAGGATGCCGGCCAGGAAGTCTGGGCCCTGACACCCCGCGCCGATGCCGAGCCCCTCCCCACGCTGCGCGTGCCGCAGCGCGTTGCGCTCCTGCTAGGCGCCGAAGGCCCCGGCCTGACGCGCGAACTGATAGCCCGCGCCCGCCCGGTACGTATTCCAATGACGGACGGTTTCGACAGCGTCAACGTGGCGACGGCGGCGGCGATCGCGCTCAGCCATGTCTGGAATTCAAGGCGTGATCTCTCGCCGTCCCTACCCTAGCCCTCCCCGTCCTGGAAAAGACCAGGGTGGGGCGAGGCAAAAGAAAAAGGCGCGGAAAAAACCCGCGCCTCCTGCGTCTAAAGACAAATAATCCAGATCAGAAAACCCGCGGCCGCTCGTTGCGCTCGACATGCAGGCCGCATTCAGTCTTGTCCTGGCCGGCCCAGCGGCCGGCGCGCGGATTGTTCGGGTCATCCGCCGGCTGGGTGCACGGCCAGCATCCGATCGAGGGATAACCCTGCGCGACCAGCGGATGGGCCGGCAGGTTACGCTGCTCGATGAACAGCTCGACGTCCTCTGGCGTCCAGCTGACCAGCGGGTTCACCTTGTAGCGGCCGGAAGCATACTCAAACACCGGCAGGCTCATGCGGGCGCCGCCATGGAAGCGCTTACGGCCCGTGATCCAGGCCGAATAGCCGCCGAGGGCCGGTTCCAGCGGACGCACCTTGCGCAGGTCGCAGCAGGCGTCCGGATTGGATTTCCAGAGCATCGATCTGGGATCTTCAACCCGGCGCTCGCCCTCGTTCAGGGCAAGCGTGCGCACACCGGTCAGGCCGAGCTTCCCGATCAACTCGTCACGGTAATCCAGCGTCTGCGGGAAGTGCATGCCGGTATCGATGAACTGGATCGGCAGCGCGGGATCCACATCGGCAATAAGCGCCAGCATCACGGCGCTCTCGGCCCCGAAGCTCGAGACATAGGTCAGGTCGCCCGCCCATTCGCGCACAATTGCGGCGCGCAGGATCGTCTGCGCCGAGGCCTGACGCAGCTCGCCGTTGAGGCGCGCAAGCCGGACCGCAGGATCGACCTGTGGGCTTTCTATAAGGGTATCGAAGGGCATGCGCCTCAGGCTCCGTCTCGCTTGCGGAAGATCGCTGCCGGGCCGGAAACTGCGGGCTGGTAGGCCTCGGTGAACTCGGCAAGCGCTTCCAGCACCTCTGGTAGGCCTGCGCGGCGGGTCTCGTAAGCGTCGATGCCTGAACGGTGCATGTAGAATATCTGATCGCGCAGAACATGGCCGACAGCTCGGATTTCTCCGCAATAGCCGTAGCGGCGGCGAAGCAGCTGAGCCTGGCTGAAGCCGCGCCCGTCCGTGTAACGGGGAAAATCGACCTCGATGAGGGCGATTTCCGGGAGAAAAGGCTCAAGCTGGGCCGGATCATCGGCCGGGGCGAGGCGTATGCCATCCGGCAGCGGTCCATTCTCCCGGCCTTGTTTGAGACCAAGATACCGGCCGAAGGAGACGGAAAACCGGCCCGAGTCCGGCAGCGCCCCGCCGTCCGGCACGAAGGTGCAGTCATTGGCAATCTCAGCGCCCCCTTTAACCAGCGGCATAGAGGGCCTCCTGGAAGCGCTGGTGGCCGAGGCGTTCGAGTGTATCGATGAACTTCTCAGCGGGCGACGTGCGCTCCGCCCGGTAGAACTCGACCACGCGGTGGATGGCCGCCGGCACAGCATCGGCCTTCAGGCCGGGCCCGACAATCTCGCCCAGCGCGGCCTTCTCGTCGGCGCGTCCGCCAAGCAGGATCTGATAGAATTCCTCACCCTTCTTGTCGACGCCGAGGATACCGATATGGCCGACATGGTGGTGGCCGCAGGCATTGATGCAGCCGGACACGTTGATGTGCAGCTTGCCGATGTCTTCCTCGTAAGCCGGGTCCGCGAACACCTTCTGCACGGCCAGCGCCACGGGGATCGAGCGCGCATTGGCAAGGTTACAATAGTCGAGTCCCGGGCAGACGATCATGTCGGTGATCCGGCTCTCGTTGGCAGCGCCGAGCCCGGCCGCATCGAGCGCGGCATAGACCGCCGGCAGGTCATCCAGCGCGACATGCGGCAGGATAAGGTTCTGGGCATGGCTGACGCGGATATCTCCGTACCCGTACTTTTCGGCCAGATCGGCCACGATCTCCATCTGGGTGTCGGTCGCGTCCCCCGGCGCCGCGCCAATCGGCTTCAGGCTGACGGTCACCGTGGCAAAGCCTGCCACCTTATGCGGATGCAAGTTCGCCCGCGTCCAGCGTGCGAAGGCGGGATCGGCGGCTTTCGCGGCTTCCAGCGTCTTCGAGACGACAGGCTGCGGCGCGAGGTCAGGCGGCGCGAAATAGGCATGGATGCGCGCCACTTCCGAAGCCGGCAGGTCAATCTTCTCACCCGGGCGCTGCGCCGCGAATTCTTCCTCGACCTGGCGGATATATTCCGCCTCGCCGAGTTCCGAGACGAGGATTTTGATGCGCGCCTTGTACTTGTTATCGCGCCGGCCATAGCGGTTGTAGACGCGCATGATCGCCTCGAGATAGTCGAGGATCTGCGCTTCGGGCACGAAAGGATTGACCAGCGCCGCGATATGCGGCGTGCGCCCCTGCCCGCCGCCGACATGCACTTCGAAGCCCACCTGTCCGTCCTTCTGGCGGATATGCAGCCCCACATCGTGGACGCGGATCGCGGCCCTGTCATGCTCGGCCGCCGTCACCGCAATCTTGAACTTGCGCGGCAGGAAAGCGAATTCCGGATGGAACGTCGACCATTGCCGGATGATCTCGCACCATGCGCGCGGATCGAGCACCTCGTCCTGCGCGGCGCCGGCAAAATGATCCGTGGTTGTATTGCGGATACAGTTGCCGGACGTCTGGATGGCATGCATCTC
>CALGEF010000205.1 GCA_937881755.1 uncultured Acidobacteriota bacterium | reverse complement strand
GTGAAGTTCGGCGGGCGCAAGCGAACGGCTACGCTGCCGCCGCCGTCTCTGGGGCAGGACAGCAGCGACTTACTGTCCGATCTAGGCAAGACGGTGGCCGACATCGACGACCTGCGCGCCCGCGGGATCGTGGGCTGACATGGAGCGGCTGACGGGAAAGATCGCTTTGGTCACGGGGGCTGCATCGGGTATCGGTGCGGCCATCGTCGAGAGGTTCCTGGCCGAAGGCGCGCGCGTCATCGCCACGGATGTCACCGCTTTTCCGGATGATCCGGTCGATGGGGTCCTGCACCTGCGGCAGGACACGTCACGGGAGGACGACTGGTCCGCATCCATCGAGCGGGCCATCGCGGAATTCGGCCGTCTCGACATCCTTGTCAACAACGCAGGCGTCACATCGCGAAACCCCGGTCCATTGACGGAAACATCGCTCGACAGTTGGCGCGAGGTCCTTTCGGTAAATCTCGACGGCGTCTTTCTGGGCATGAAACACGCGATGCGGGCCATGGTACAAAAGGGCGGCGCGATCGTCAATGTGGGCTCAGTCCACAGTTTCGTGGCGATCCCCAATTCCGCGGCCTACTGCGCGTCAAAAGGCGGGCTGCTGATGCTGACCAAGGCGGGCTCGCTTGAGGGAGCGGCGCTCGATCCGCCCATTCGCGTCAATTCCATCCATCCCGGCTACGTCGAGACACCCCTGCTGGAAAGCCGCATAGCGCAACAGCCTGAGCGCCGCAATGCGGTCGAGGCGGCCACACCGCTGTCGCGTCTCGCGCGACCGGCGGAGATCGCTGCCGCTGTCCTGACTCTGGTCACAGACTACACAGCGTACATCACAGGGACCGCGCTCTGTGTCGACGGTGGCTATACCGCCCGATGACATTGGACATCTGAAACACCAAGGGAAGGGCACCAACAATGGCAGGCATATTCTTCAACGAACTCGAGGTCGGACAGACGTTCCAGCACGCGCTGAGGCGCACGATCACGGAGATGGACAACGTCCTTTTCACCTCCATGACGCACAATCCCGCGCTGCTGCATCTGGACGAGGAATACTGCCGGACGGAAACGGAATTCGGTCAGCGCATCGTGAACTCGGCCTTCACGCTGGGGCTGATGGTTGGCATCTCGGTTGGCGACACCACACTCGGTGTTGCAGTGGCAAATCTTGGCTGGGACGAGGTGCGCTTTCCGCATCCCTTGTTCCACGGTGATACCATCCGCGTGGAAACCGAAGTCATCGCCCTGCGCGACAGCAGGTCTCGGCCCAACGCCGGGATCGTCACTTTCCAGCATCGTGCGTTCAACCAGAAGAACGAACTGGTCGCGATCTGCAAACGCTCGGGCTTGCAGTTGAAGCGACCGCAGGGGGAAGAAGCATGACACCGCGTTCCTGGCTGTTCATCCCCGGCGACAGTGAAAAGAAGCTCGGCAAGGCCGATAGCACGGGCGCGGATGCCCTTATCCTCGACATCGAGGACTCTGTAGCTCCGGAGCGGAAGGCCGAAGCGCGTCGCATGACACGGACGTTTCTGGAAGATCGCGCGCCGGGGGCGCGGTCCAGCCAGCTTTACGTCCGGGTGAATCCGTTGGAGGACAGCGCACTGGAGGACCTCGCCGCCGTGATGCCGGGCGCCCCTGACGGGATCATGATCCCCAAGACCTACGACGCGGACTGCGTCCGGCAATTGTCGCTCTACCTTGACGCTTTCGAGGCCGCACAGGGGATCGAGCGAGGCACGACCAAGATCATCCCCGTCGCGACGGAAACCGCCAGGGCAGCGCTCACGCTGCACAGCTTTCTCGGTCAGCCATTGCCGCGGATGCAGGCGATGACATGGGGGGCAGAGGACCTTGCGACCGTACTCGGCGCCAGTACCAACCGGGATGAGACCGGCCAGTGGGCGCTGACCTACCGCATTGCCCGATCGAACCTGCTGCTCACGGCGAAGGCGCTCGGTATCGCGGCCATCGACACGCTCTATGTTGATTTCAAGGACGACGCAGGCTTGCGGGCCTCCTGCCAGGCAGCGGCGGGCGAAGGGTTCGACGGTCGGATCGCCATTCACCCCGCACAGGTCGCGGGCATCAACGAAGGGTTCGCACCGTCCGAAGACGCGGTGGCCCACGCGCGGCGCGTCATCGCTGCCTTCGACGCGAACCCGGGTGCGGGGACGGTCGGTCTCGACGGGAAGATGATCGACATTCCTCACCTCAAGCAGGCGCGTCAGGTTCTGGCGCTTCACGACAGCATCGCCGCCCGCGACTGAACAGGGAGAAGAAAATGAGACGAGCACCCAAGGTCATCATCAGTTGCGCCGTGACAGGATCGATCCATACGCCATCCATGTCGCCGCATCTGCCCGTGACTGCGGAGCAGATCGCCGAACAGGCCATCGGCGCGGCCAAAGCGGGGGCGGCGATTTTGCACCTGCACGCGCGCGAGGCTGGCACCGGGCGCCCGACGCAGGACACCGGCGAATATGCCAAGTTTCTCCCC
>CALGEF010000204.1 GCA_937881755.1 uncultured Acidobacteriota bacterium | reverse complement strand
CGTCATGTGGCGTCGGTCCTGTGGGTGAAACTGGGCGGACTATAGGCAAGCGCGCGCTTCAGTCCACCCACCCGCGCGCAGGTGTTACGGACGGCTGGCAGCCGAAAAATCGCCAAAAGGCATCGTGCGTTGCGAGGATTCCGGCGACAGGCGAGGCTTGCGGCTATAACGCTCGTAGAACTCGCGGTTGTCGGGATTACTGGGGTCGGTGATCAGTATGATGTCGTCGGCGCGGCGATACGTGATCGTGGACTTGTCGAGCGTCTGGGCGGCGCGCTTGGCGAAGGCATTGGCGCGCACAATGTCGCCGACCCAGTAGGCTGACTCGGCGGTGGCAAGCTGGGCTTCGGCGCGGCGGTTCTGGTGTTCCAGCGTGATGGCGAGCTGCGCCCAGGCGAAAGCGTTGTCCGGCTCGGCCACCAGCGCGTCACGCAGCGCCGTCTCGGCGGCGGCCGTGTCCCCCCCGGCATTGCGGGCGTTCAGCGAGCGGGCATAGTTGATCAGGAACAGCGGCTGGCCCGGCAGCAGTTCGAGCGAGCGCTTGTGCGGCTCGACCGAGTCCGCCGCGCGGCCGCTCTCGAACAGGATCTGGCCCTTAAGCTCATTGAAATAAGGATTGTCCGGCTTTTCGGCGAGCAGGGAGTCGATCTCGGTCAGCGCAGTCTGGATATCGGACGCGCGGAAACCCGAAATGGCGCGGGCATAGCGGGCCGGCGCGCTCTTGTCAGTCGCCGGATAATCGCGGCGCACCTTCAGCGGCGAGTCGAGGAAGCCAACGAGCTTGGCGCGCATCATCTCGTACTGGCGCTGCTCACGCTCCGTAGGCGGAGTGTCCATCAGGCCGGTTGCCTCGGCCAGCTCGCGCGTGGTCCGGATCCGGTCCGACGCCAGCGGGTGCGCCCGGAAGTAAGGATAGCGGCGCGCATCCGACAGCACTTCCTGATACCGGAAATTCTCGAAGAACTCGACAATCCCCGCCGGCGACTGGCCGAGTGCCGCGAGGTATTTTACCGCGGCCGCGTCGGCGGCGGCTTCTTCGGAGCGGGTGTGGATGTAGAAGTTGAGGGCGGCGAACTGGCTGGAGCTGCCGATCAGGGCGGCGCCGGCGCCAGCCTCTCCGGCGGCGATGGCGAGGATGCCGAGGCCGATGGAGACGAGGGCCGGGCGCATGGCGACCGACGCGGCACGCATGCGCGCAACGGTGTGGCCGCAGGCGATATGGCAGGTTTCGTGGCCGATGACGCCTTTGATCTGCGCGGCATTTTCGGCCTCGATAATCAGCCCGGTATGCAGGTGGATGCGCTGGCCGTTCGCCACGAACGCATTAAGCGACGGATCATTGATGATGTAGAGTTCGACATCAGCCGGCACGAGGCCGGCGATTTCGAGGATGGGGTCTGTCCATTCGCGCAGCGTTTCCTCGATTTCGGCGTCGCGGATCATGCCTTGCGCGGATGCGCCGAGCGCGAGCATCGCCGAAACGGCAACAGCGGCGGCGGCCCGGAACAGTTTTGCGGCCATCCAGAAAGTCTCCATTGAAGGATGCAGGGTCTAGAACCTAAAACCGGCGAAAGCGAGGCTCCGGAGCGCCGGTTACTGAATTGTCAGGTTTCGCCTGACGCAAATGTGAACGTCAGCGCGGGGTCGAGACTGACGCCGACTTCAGTGCCCAGGGGCGGGGCTGACGCAGGCATGGCGAGCGCATTGAGCTGCAGGCCATGGCCGCCGAGCGTTAACCGGAAAAGCGGGCCCATCAAGCGCCGGCCGGTGACCATGAAGCGCGTTTGCGAGGCAGGATCGAGACGTACGCCTTCCGGGCGAAAACCGATCGAGCCACCTGGTTGAAGCAGCCCGGCCTGCCAGGACGCCGGCAGGCTGGCGCGCGGAAAGACATTGACGGCGCCGAGCGCGCGGGCCGCCGCGAGGCTGGCCGGGCGCCGGTAGACGTTTTCCGCCGTGCCGGACTGCAGCAGGCGGCCACCGGAGAGAATCGCAATCTGGTCAGCGCTTTCGAGCGCCTCGGCCGGATCATGCGTCACCATCAATGCGGGGATGCCAGCTGCACGGACGGCCGCCAGCGCAGCTTCCCGCACGCTGCCACTGAGCGCGGGATCAAGCCCGGAGAAAGGCTCATCCATCAGGATGGCGGCGGGCTCCGGCGCAAGGGCGCGCGCAATCGCCACACGTTGCTGCTCGCCGCCGGAGAGTTCGTGCGGATAGGCGCCGGCGCGGTCGGCGAGGCCGAGAAGGCCGATCCAGCGATCGACGGTTGCGGCGGCCTGGTCCCGCGGCAGATGTTTCAGGCCGAAACCGACATTGCGCGCCGCGGTGAGATGCGGGAACAGCGCAAAATCCTGGAAGATGAGACCGGTGCGGCGCTGTTCCGGCGGGAGAGTTCGTCCGGGTGCGGACAGGAGGCGGGCGCCGAGGCGCACTTCGCCGGTGTCCACTGGCTCAAGGCCTGCCAGTAAACGCAGCAACGTGGATTTGCCCGCGCCAGACCCGCCGAGCAGCGCCGTGATCTCACCCGGCGCAAGCGACAGGGTGACATCGTCGACGACGCAGCGCGCTGCGTAGCGGCGGCTGACCGAAATGGCTTCCAGACGTTCTGTCATGCAGCGCCCCCGGGCCGGGCGCGGGAAATCTGCCAGGACAGAAGGATCACCGGCAGCAGGCCGGCCAGGGTGATCAGCAGGGCTGGCAGCGCGGCCGAGGCCAGGCGCTCATCGCTGGCATAGGCATATGCGCGCACGGAGAGCGTGTCCCAGTTGAAAGGGCGAAGCATCAGGGTGGCGGGCAGTTCCTTGAGGGCCTCCACGAACAGGACGAGCGCGGCGGCCGCAGCGCCGGACATGGCGACCGGGAGGTCCACAGCGAAGGTGCGGCGCAAGGGCGATGCGCCGAGGCTCTGCGCGGCCTGTCCGATGGAGACGGGCGCGCGCGCGAGCGCGGCGGCCATCGGCTCGGTGCCGGCCGCCGTGAAGCGGACAGCATAGACCCAGGCGAGGGCGGCGAGCGCCGTGATACCGGACAGGGTGACGGGCAGTGAGCTGATAACAGCCAGTGCGCCAAGGGCCAGCACGGCGCCAGGAATGGCATACCCGGAAGATGCTGCGATACGGGCAAATGCGGCGAGGGGCCCCCTGGCGCGGATCGACAGGGCAATGATCAGGGCAAGGATAAAGGCCAGCGCCGCGCCGGCGCTGGCCAGAAGTACAGAGTTTCCCAGTGCGTCCCATACCCGCGTGCTGCGCGCGCCGGCTTCGAGGCTGCGCCAGACGAGGCGGCCAACGGGCAATGCAAACGCCAGCGTGAAAAGACTGGTGCAAAGCGCAGCCGCGCCAAGGGCGGCGGGGCCGGACAGCACGGCGCGCGGTATCCGGCGCCAGCGGATCGAGCTCTGCTGCGAGCCTGCGCGCCCCCGCAAGCGGCGCTCGACAATCACGAATGTGAGGATGAGGGCGAGCAGCACCAAGGCGAGACGCGCGGCGGCGGCGGGTTCGCCGAAGCTTTTCCAGGCGCGCACGATTCCGAAAGTCAGGGTCGGCACGCCGAGGAACTCTGCCGCGCCGTAATCGGCGGCGGCCTCCATCAGGGCCAGGGCGAGGCCTGCCGCGATGGCAGGACGGGCGGCGGGCAGGGCGACGGACCAGAAGGTCCGGCCCGGGCTTGCGCCGAGGCTTCTTGCCGCCTCCAGGGTGCAGACAGACTGTGAGATGAACGCCGCGCGCGCGGTGAGATACACGTAAGGGTACAGGGTGCACGCCAGCACGAATGACAGGCCCGGCAGGGAGCTGATGTCCGGGAACCAGTAGTCACGCGCAGACCAGCCTGTGGCGTCTCGCAGCGCAGACTGCAGGGGCCCGCCGACGCCTGCGAGATCACTCCAGGCATAGGCGAGCACATAGCCGGGCGCCGCCAGTGGAAGCACGAGCAGCCATTCGAACACACCGCGGCCCGGGAAGCGGAACATGGTGACGAGCCACGCGGCAGGCACAGCCATCAGCAGACAGAGCGTCGCTGTCAGCGAGAGGACGGCCAGCGTCCCGGCCAGGTAGCGCAGCAGGAGCGTGTTACGGATGTGATCCCATGCTGCGCCGCCGCCCTCGGCGAGGCCGGTGACGAGGACGATGGCAACCGGCAGGGCAATGACAAGCCCGGCCATCAGGACCGGGATCTGGCGAAGCGCCGGCGCGAAGAGGGCCGGCGCCTTCAGTTCCATCCTGCGCGGTCGAAGATCGCCTGGGCTTCAGCCTGATAGGCACCGAGTTCGGAGAGCGGGAAGTCGCTCTGTTTGAAGCCAGGCAGGATTTCGAGCCCCTCCGGGTTCGGAGCACCAGCCACGATGGGAAATTCCTTTGTTTCCGAAGTCAGCATCGTCTGGCCTTCCGGCGTGGCCAGGAACTCGATGAACCTGACCGCCAGCTCAGGCGCACGCGACGTGGAGGAGACAGCCGCGCCGGTGATGTTGATGTGCGTGCCGGTTTCATTCTGGTCCGGGAAGGAGACTGACGTCTTGGCAGCGGTCATTCGTTCTTGCGCGGTGCCGGTGGCAAGGCGCACCCAGTAGTAATGGTTGACGATCGCTGCGGCGCACTGGCCCGCAGCGACGGCCTCGATCTGTGCGGTGTCGCCGCCTTCCGGCGGCCGGGCAAAATTGCTGGTAACCCCCCTTGCCCAGGCCTCGGCGGCCTCGCTGCCATTGCGGCTGATGAACTCGCCGAGCAGGGACAGGTTGTAGATGTTGGTGCTGGAGCGGACGCAAAGCTCACCCTTCAGGCGGTCCTCGGCGAGGTCGGCGTAGGTGTCGACCTCTTCGGCGGGCAACAGCTGGGGATCATAGACGATGACCCGCGCGCGTTTGGCGAGGCCGAACCAGTGACCGTCCTTTTCGCGCAGCTGTGCCGGAATTGCCGCTTCGAGCGCGTCCGAGCGCACGCCTTGCGTAAAACCTTCAGACTGGAACCGGTAGAGCGCGCCGGCGTCGGATACGATGATCACGTCTGCGGGGCTGGCCTCGCCTTCAGCCTTCATCGTTTCCAGCAGTTCCGGTGCGCCGGATTCGCGCACATTTACCCTGATGCCCGTATCGGCTTCGAACTTTGCGTAGAGCGCCGTGTCCGAATCATAGTGGCGGGCGGAATAGATATTGAGCACCGGGCCTGCCGCCTGCGCAGATGCAGCCGGGGTTTCGGCAGCTTCCGTTTCGGGAGGCTGCTGGACAGCCTGGCCGCAGGCCGCGAGCAGGCACATTGAGGCTGCCGCAAGGGAATGTCTGAACATGAGAGGTTCCTTGTAAGCTTTCTACCATCCCAATCACATTTGCCTGCAAATAGGAAGCAATCGCAGCTGCGACCGTTATGACCCCTGTTGCTTAAGACTAGCCCGGTCCTTGCATGACGGGCTCGCCTGGCAAGTGAACCGCTGTCGCAAAAATATGTTGCAGGCGCGAAAACATTTCTGTTTAGCCGGATTGTCTGTTAACGTATTCTTAATTGGGGGGAGTGGCGCGTTGACGGACTTCGTTCTGGATGTCGAACTGAACAGCGAGGACGAGGATGTCCGCCTGTCAGCAGCAATCGATTCCTTTGTCAGCATGCATGAATCCGGCTTTCGCGGCGATGCGTTCGACCTTGACCTGATGGTGCGTACCGTCCTGGGCCCCGGCGGCGAGCGGCTGAAACAGATTGTCTTCCAGCAGCATGACCTCGCCCACGCATTCAATTCCTTCTGGGCCGCCTTTCGCGGCCTGAACTGAGGCTGACGTGCCCCGTTGAATGTCGCCCGCCGGGCCCCTAGACCCGCGCAGAGGCTTATCCGGCATGGCATTTTTCTCTTCCTGTCCACGCATTGCCGTCATCGGTGCAGGCATCATCGGCCTGTCGGCGGCGTATGAGCTGGCCGTGCGGCGCGGCGCGCGTGTGACAATCTTTGATGTGCGCCCGCCCGGGCGCGGGGCGAGCTGGGCGGCGGCAGGGATGCTGGCGCCCGCGTTCGAGGCAGCCGCGGAGCCCGGCGTGCATCCGCAATTGTTCGAGCTGTGCCTGGCGAGCGCGGCGCTCTGGCCGGAGTTTGCGGGCGAACTGGCGGCGCGGTCGGGTGTCGATGTGGGTTTTGACCGGACGCCGTCACTTGCGGCGGCTCTGGACGGCGGCGAGGCCGAGCGTCTGAGCCGTATTGCGGCCGTCCTGTCAGCGTCAGGCGTGGCCCACACGGCGCTCGCGGCGGCCGACATTCTGCGCCTGGAGCCGGCGATCAATCCGGTGGTTCTGGGCGGGCTGGAGCTGCCAAGCGATTTCCGGGTGCACAACCGGCAGACAGTGACGGCCCTGCTGGCGGCGCTGCGCGCGACCTCGAAGGTGACGTTCGTCGCGGGGGCGGCGCCGCTCAAGTCGGCCGGCGGGAAACTCTCGCTTGAGGGGCATGACGCGGTTCTGGTGGCGGCGGGCTGGGAGACGGCGGTCATCAAGGTCGAGGAGCGCGGCGCGCTGTTCAGCCTCGCGAATTGGGAGACGGCGCTGGACGATATTGACTGCCATGGCGGGCAGATGCTGTCGGTAGCGGCGGGCGAGAGCGCGCCGATGCGTGTTGTGCGGGCGGGGCATGTCTATCTGGTGCCGCGCGGGGGGCAGGTGGTGATCGGGGCAACGGTCGAGCCGGACCGGGCGATCGATGCGCCGGAGGCGGAGGTCATCGAGGCGCTGCGGCTTGAAGGGGTGCGGCTGTGTCCCGGACTTGCGGACGCGCCGGTGGCTGAAAGCTGGGCGGGGGTGCGGCCGGGGACGCCGGATCAGGCGCCGTTCATAGGTGAGACGGTCATGCCGGGCCTGTTTGTGGCGGCAGGGCATTACCGTAACGGCATCCTTCTGGCGCCGGTTACGGCGCGCCTGCTGGCCGACCTTATCCTCGATGGTAAACGCGGCGGCCTGATCGAGGCATTTGCGCCCCGCAGGCAGTTCGGCGGCCCCATGACCCTATCTTCCGCCCACTGATGCTCTGGGGAGAACATATGGACCGTGTATTTCACAATCCCGGCTCCGTTTTCCCGCCGCTGGGGCGATAGACGCATGCCGTTGAGGTGCCGGCGGGCCAGCGCATGATCTTCCTGTCCGGGCAGGTGCCGGTCGCGTTGGACGGCAAGGTTCCCGAAACGCTGGCCGCGCAGGCGGACCAGGTTTACGCCAGCATCACTACAATCCTCGCGTCGCCTGGCGCGTTGCCGTCCAGCATCATAAAGCTGACCCCCCTTCCTGACAGAAGACGATGATGGCACCGGCTGCGTGCGCCAGGCGCGTGCAGCGTATCTCGGCGAACATCGGCCCGCATCAGCCGCCGTGTTCGTCTCCCGGCTGGCAGATCGATCGCGGAAGATAGAGATCGACGCCGTCGCGCTCGTGCCGTGACGCCGGCCCGGGGTGGGCGGGCCGCGACGCCCTGACGCTGGACGAGCGTGGAGGCCCGCCTTAAGTCTCGGCGCCAGAAGGAGTTACAGGCATGCATGTGATCCAGCCGATGACCGAGGACCAGGCCGCCATCCGCGATGCGGTGGCGAAGACGCTTGAGCCTTTCGATGACGCCTATTGGCTGAAGACGGACGAGGCGGGCGATTGGCCCGAGGAGTTCTGCCAGGCGATGGCGAAGGGCGGCTGGCTCGGCATTGCGTTTCCGGAGGAGTATGGCGGCGCGGGTCTCGGCCTGACCGAAGCGTCGCTGATGATGCAGACGGTGACGCGCACCGGTGCGGGCTATTCCGGCGCGTCCGCGATCCACCTCAACATCTTCGGGCCCAAGCCGCTGGAGAAGTTCGGTACCGAGGAACAGAAGCGCGAGAACCTGCCGAAGATCATCTCCGGGCAGGAGAAGATGTGCTTTGCGGTGACTGAGCCTAACTCCGGCCTCGACACGTCCAGCCTCGAGACGAAGGCGGAGCGCACCAACAACGGCTATGTGATTCACGGCCGCAAGATCTGGACGACAGGTGCTCAGCGTGCGGACAAGATCCTGATCATCGCGCGCACGACGCCTAAGGACCAGTGTGCCAAGCCGCACCTCGGCCTGTCGCTGTTTTATACCGATCTCAATCGCAACAAGATCGAAGCCAACCCGATCCCGAAAATGGGCCGCAAGGCAGTCGAGTGCAACACGCTGTTCATCGACGGGCTGGAAGTGCCTAAGGAACATCTGATCGGCGAGGAAGGCGCGGGGTTCAAATATCTCCTGCAGGGGCTGAACCCGGAGCGCGTGCTGTTTGCGGTCGAGTCTGTCGGTCTTGGATTTTCGGCGCTGGAACGCGCGGCGCGGTATGCCAATGAGCGCGTCGTGTTCGGCCGTCCGATCGGCCAGAATCAGGGTATCCAGCATCCGCTGGCCCGTTCGTGGGCCGAGCTTTCGGCGGCGGAACTGCTCGCTTACAAGGCGGCCGCGCTCTATGACGCCGGGCAGGAATGCGGCGCCGAAGCGAACGCAGCGAAGTATCTCGGCACCGAAGCCGGTTTCACGGCGTGCGAGACGGCGGTACTGACGCATGGCGGCATGGGCTATGCCCGCGAGTACCACGTTGAGCGGATGATGCGCGAGGCAATGCTGGCGCGGATCGCGCCCGTCAGCCGCGAGATGATCCTGAACTTCATTGCCGAGCGCGTTCTGGGCTTGCCGAAGAGTTATTGATCCGGGAAGGGATCAGGTTCTGTCGGCGCCCTTCATCAGTTCTAAGAACTCTTCCTTGCTGTTGGTGCGCGGGTATCGCGTGGCCGGGACCGGCACGCCGAGAAAGGCGCAGAGCGGTTCCCATCCATCCCTGGCCGTGTGAACCAGCAAGCGGCTCGCCGGGATTTCGGCTTTGACGGCCGCTTCCTGCGCATGGAAGGCGGCGATCACGCCCTCCTTGTCGGTGCGCCCGCCGAGGCTGCGGTCAATCACGACCTTGACGACCATGCTGAGCCAGGCAACGGCTGGCGCCGGCCAGTTGTCCTTTGCCAGAAGACTGGCGAGAATGGTTTCGGAGAAGCTGTTATACCAGCTTTCGGCAGAACGGGTCGAGAGGATGACTTTGGCGTCCGGATTGGCAGCGGCGAGTTCGCGCCAGAAGGCTGCCGTGGGCCAGTCGACAGCCGAATTGTAGCCTTTGTAGATGGCGGCAAAGTCGGGGTGACCGTCTGCAGCGGCGTGCCAGAGCGGCACCTGAACCGGGCCGTTCTCCAGAACTTCCTTCATGTGGTGACATGGCCCGAAGCCGAGCTCTTCAAGCGCAAGTTTGAGAGACAGGGTGCCCGTGCGGCCAAATCCGGCGCTGAAAACCTTGATGCCCATGCTATCCTCCGTGAGCGCTGTCTGCGCGCTTCTTTGGGTTATCCTCTATATGAACCTGCGCGGCTGCCTAATTTTTCCCGAAGAACC
>CALGEF010000203.1 GCA_937881755.1 uncultured Acidobacteriota bacterium | reverse complement strand
GGCGCAACCTTGCCGGTCTTCGCAATGGCCGCAGCGGCGCGCAGGTCCTCGATGCGCGAGTTGGTGCACGAACCGATGAAGACGCGCTGGACCGGTGTACCGGCAATCGGCTTTCCGCCTTCAAGGCCCATATAAGCCAGCGCGCGTTCACAGGCGGCCGATTTCACAGGATCTGTGAAATCCTCAGGACGCGGAATAATCCCGGAAAGGGCAATCCCCTGCTCCGGGCTCGTGCCCCAGGTGACAGTCGGCTCAACGTCTTCCCCCTTGATGGTCAGAACATGATCGAACACGGCGTCCTCATCCGAACGCAGCGTCTGCCAGGAGCGCTCCGCCATTTCCCAGGCGCCACCCTTCGGCGCAGCGGGCCGGCCCTTTACATAAGCGAAGGTCTTCTCGTCCGGCGCGACAAGACCCGCGCGGGCGCCGCCTTCGATGGAGAGGTTACACAGCGTCATCCGGCCTTCCATCGACAGGGCGCGCACGGCCTCGCCCCGGTATTCGATGACATAGCCGGTGCCGCCGGCCGTGCCGGTGATCGCGATGATATGGAGGGCAAGGTCCTTTGCCGTGACGCCCTCTCGCAAGCGGCCGGACACCTCGACCGCCATGTTCAGCATCTTCCGGGCCCGGAGGGTTTGCGTAGCCAGCACATGCTCGACCTCGGACGTGCCGATACCATGTGCCAGCGCGCCGAAGGCGCCGTGGGTGGAGGTATGGCTGTCGCCGCAGACGATAGTCATGCCGGGCTGGGTACGCCCCTGCTCCGGCCCGACAACGTGAACGATACCATTGTTGATGTCGCCCATCGGGAAAAACCGGATGCCGTACTCGGCGACATTGCGCGTCAGCGTTTCAAGCTGGTTGCGCGCTTCGGAATCTGTCACGCCCGCAAGGCCGAGCGACTGGTTCTCGGTCGGCGTATTATGGTCGGCGACCGCCAGCGTCAGCTCGGGCCGGCGCACACGGCGGCCGGCGGCCTTCAGGCCGTCAAACGCCTGCGGGGTCGTCACCTCATGGATGAGGTGAAGGTCGATATAGAGGAGGCTTTCGCCGGAGGCGGCATCGGTATGGACGACATGCGCGTCCCAGATCTTGTCGTAGAGGGTCTTGCCGGGCATTTCAGTCTCGCTCTTGCGAGCCGCACAATAGCGGCGGCGCTGCAGGAAGGAAGCCTGTCAAATGCGAAAACGCCCCTGCCGAAAGGCAAGGGCGCTTTGGACGCTGGACCTTGGGCAGGAACCTATGCTTCGGCGGGCTTTTCAGCTGCGGCAGCCGCTTCAGCGGCTGCGGCTTCTGCAGCGGCGACGGCCTCGGCAGCAGCGGCAGCTTCAGCCGCCTCGGCGCGGGCTTTCGCTGCGGTGTCCTTGCGGGCGACCTTTTCGGCGTCCTTCTGGCGGCGGCGCTCGGTTTTCGAGACCGCGACTTCCTGGGTCTCGATGCCGTGGCCGGTGGTACGCTCGGCGATACGGGCACCTTTGCCGCGCAGGTCGCGCAGGTAATAGAGTTTCGCACGGCGGACGCGGCCCTTGCGGACCACTTCAATCGAGTCGATCAGCGGCGAGACCACCGGGAACACGCGCTCGACGCCTTCACCGAAGGAGATCTTGCGGACCGTGAAGCTCTCGTTGAGACCCTGGCCGGCGCGGGCGATGCAGACGCCTTCATAGCGCTGGACGCGCTCACGGTCGCCTTCCTTGATTTTCACGTTCACCGCCAGCGTGTCGCCGGGCGAGAAGGTCGGAATCTTCTTGTCGCCGAGAACGCGGGCCATTTCGGCCGTCTCAAGCTCTTTAATCAGGTTCATCGCCAGTCTCCGGCGCAACAGATGTGGGGGGTCGGGAGTAAGCGGCGTATAAATCGGGGCGGCGGTCAAAAGTCAACGCCTTTGAACGGTCCAGACGCCACTCTTCTATACGCTTGTGGTCGCCGGAGAGGAGAATGTCCGGAATCCCCCGCCCTTCCCAGTCCCGGGGCTGGGTATACTGGGGGTGTTCGAGCAGGCCGGTCTCGAAGGATTCCCCCGTCAGGGAGGCCGAATTGCCCGCCACGCCGGGCAAAAGCCGCACCATCGCCTCGACCATCGCCATCGCCGCGACATCCCCGCCCGCGAGGATGAAATCGCCGAGCGAGACCTCCTGCATCCCCCGCGCCTCGATTACCCGCTCGTCGAGGCCCTCGAACCGGCCGCAGAAGAGGACGACGCCGGGCCCCGCCGCCCACTCACGGGCTTTCTGCTGGTTAAACCGCGGGCCGCGCGGGGAAAGGTAAACGACGGGGCGACCGTGCGCAGGAACACTGTCGAGGGCGGCCGCGGCTACATCGGCGCGCAGGACGAGGCCCGCCCCGCCCCCGGCCGGGGTATCATCCACTTTCCGGTGCTTGCCGAGGCCGAAGGTCCGCAGATCCACGGTTTCAAGCGCCCAGAGCCCCTCGGCGCGCGCCCGGCCAAGGATCGAGGCGCCCAGCGGGCCGGGATAGGCCTCTGGCACGAGGGTGATGCAGGTGGCCGTGAACATGGTCGGGGTTTAGCGCGGGGACGCTCAGCCGCCAACCGGGCTTTCGTCCGGCGTCGTGCTGGCCCGGTGAGATCCTTCGGCGTCTCGCTGCCGCCATTGCCGATCATCAGCTCGCGGCCCGCCAGCATGCCGCCGGTCACAGGCGGGGGCGGGCAGCCGGATTCAGTTGAGGACCTGCACAAGGCCCAGGTCGAAGATCTGCTGGCGCACCCCCCTCAGGCGTGAGGGCTGCATCTCGAGACCCATTATATAGAGGTGCATCACCACACCGAGTTCGGCGGCCACGCCCTCTTTCCCCGTTCGGCTGCAGCCGGCCTTACAGCGCGCAGGCAGGCTCGCAAGACAGGAGATTGGATTCGGGCGCGGGCTGGACTAGGCAGGAGCCGAATGACAAGTGCCCCCGCCCTTTCCGTGCTGATCCCCTTCTTCAATGAGGCGGGCAATGTGCATCCCGTGATCGACGAGGTGCATGCGGTGCTGGCGGGCATCGATTTCGAGGTGATCTGCGTCAACGATGCGTCTGGCGACGCGACCGGCGCAGAGCTTGCGGAGGCAAAGGCGGCGCATCCGGATACAGTGACGGTGCTGACCCATGTGCAGCGGCGCGGGAAATCCGCCGCGCTGTTCACTGGCCTCAGATCCGTCCGCGGAGACTGGGTGCAGCTGCTCGACGGCGACGGGCAGAATGATCCGAACGATACTGCGCGGCTCTGGCAGTCGCTGATCGCACTGGGCGCGCCCGGCAAGCTCGGCATCATTGCCGGCAAGCGGAGCAGCCGCAACGATTCCGGATTCAAGTGGGTCCAGTCGCGCGTCGCCAACGGCGTGCGCCGGTTCGTGCTTCAGGATGACGCGACCGATACGGGCTGCGGCTGGAAACTGATCCGTACTCAAGCCTTCCGCGACCTGCCCTACTTTGCCTCGATGCACCGCTTCCTGCCGGCGCTGGTCAAGCGGGCGGGATGGGACGTGCGCGAGGAGCTGGTGAATGACCGGCAGCGCCTGGCAGGCCTGTCAAAGTACGGCTTCCTCGGGCGCCTCGGCGCGGGGATTTTCGACCTGATCGGGATGTTCTGGCTGGTGCGGCGCGGCGGATATGGCGTCGCCGCCGAGTGGAATGATCCACGCGGCGACTAAACCCTTATCAGTCCTTGTCTCGGCGGCGGGATCCATCCCGGCCACCCTCATCCGGGCGGCTGTCGCCGCGTCCACCCCAACCGGCGTCATCGCCTTCTCCGCCCCGGCGGCTTTCGCCAGGCGGCGCAGGCGGTGGCGGGGGCGGCCGAGAAACAGCCGCCGGCGTGCTGCGGCCTGAGCCCGCGCCGAAGATTCCGCCCCCGGACATTCCGGCTCCGAACCGGCTACCGCCGCGGCGGTCATCGCTGCCGCCACCGGCTCCGGCATCATCGCCGCCGCGCGGCGTTTGCGTGCCCGGACCGCCGAGCAGGCCGTCCGGCGCCCCGCCGCGCCCGCCCCGGCCTTCGCGTCCCCCACGAGGCTCGCGCGGAATATCAGCCGGGGGTGTCACGATTGCTGTGTCGATATCACTGCCAGGAGTCCAGCTTCCGCCGCCGCGTCCGTCACGCCAGTCCCGTCCGCCCCGGCCATCGCGGCCCGGACGTCGATCGTCCGGGATCGGTGAAACGGTGCGGGTGCCGCCGGCGCCGGGTCCCCAGCGGTCGCCGGGAACATCGCGCACCGGACGGTCGTCGCGATCATCGCGGTCGCCCCGCCCGTCTCCGCCTCTGCCGCCTCCGCCGTCGTCGTCACCCGGGCGCCCGCCGTGTCCGCCGCCGCGGCCATCACGATCATCGCGGTGGTCCCGGTCGCGCCGGCGCCAGTCACGCCAGTCATCGCCGCGGCGCCCGTCGCGCCAGCTCCAGTGGCCATGCCGCCAGTCGGAGCGGTGCCAGTCCCAACCGGTCCAGTAGGGGTTGATCACGCTCGGGCGTGGGTGGCGCCGGTAGGTCGTCGTGTAGCGGATTGTGCCGCGCGGGCCCCAGGCGAAGCCGTAAGGATCATAGCCCCAGGTCGGGCTGTAATAGCCGTAGCGGTGGTAGTCCGGCGAATAGCCATAGTGAGAGACGCTGAGGCCCCAGGAACTGGCATAGCCGTAGTTCCATGTGTCGTAGCCATAGCTCTCGTTGTTGGCGTAGCGGATGTAGCCATACTTGTCGCGCGAGAAGAGGAGGCCGTGGGCGGCCTCGGTATACTCGTAGACCGGGCGGACGGAGGACACACGTCCGGCAAGGCCGAACCAGCCGAGGTCGCTGACATCTTCCCGGATGAACACGCAGCGCCCGGTGAAGTTCTTATGCTCGCAAAGCTCCCATTGACCGGCGAAGACGGCGACCGAACGCGTCTGGTCGTTGAAGGCGAGGTCATGGAGGTTGGCGAACGGGTCATAAGCGTCGCGAATGTCGCCGTAGAAATTCTCGTCGCCGAAAAGGGCAATGGCCGCCGGAAGGTCATCGCCCCGCCCGTAACTCGTTTCATGCTGCGCGAGGGCAGCGGGCGCGCAGAAGATGGCGGGAGCGGTCAGTGCGACAACGGTGCGCAAGGATAAACGGCGCATTGAGGGACCCTTTCGTCCAGTACGCCTGCAAAATGACACGGGCGATATGAACCGCTCGCAACATGCGGGCCATGAGCTGCTATTCGCCGTCTTCGTCCGCAGGTTTGCCGGCTCCCGGGTCGCTCCAGACGGCGAGCTCCGGGATCACGACGCGGCGCGCCGCAACATCCACCACCGGCACATCGGCCTGCGTGAAGGGCACGAACACGCTGGAGGCAAGGCCCGTCACATCGACTTCCAGGAGGTCGCCCGATCCGAAATTCTGCACCGAGCGCACTCGCCCGGCAGGCGAGTCGCCGCCGGCATAGACGTCCATCCCCGCAAGGTCCTCGACATAGAACTCGTCGTCCTCAGCCGCCGGCAGGCGCGACCGGGGCACATAGATGAGGCGGCCGCGCAGCGCGTCCCATTCTTCTTTCTGGAGGGCCTCTTGCGGGCGGACGATGAAATGGTCCTTGCCGGCCCGGGCCGTTTTCGGCGTCAGCAGCACGCCGCCCCCCTCGTCCATCAATGGCCCATAGGTGAACAGCGCTTCCGGATCGGCCGTATAGCTCTTCACGCGGACTTCGCCGCGCACGCCGTGCGCGCCCCGCAGGACGCCCACAGCAATCAGTCTGTCATCAGGTTTGGCTGCCATGCGCCGCTTCTACAGCATCGGGCAGTTTCTTCGAAACACCCCGATGCTGTGGTTTTTGATTTTGTCGCGGCGTCCTGAAAACCGGTTCCCGCTTTTCGGAACGCCGCTCCTAGCGGCAGAGCACGTCCGAGAGAACACGCCCCGGCGCCTGATAGACAGCTTCCGAGAAACCCTGGTCCAGGCAGAAGCGCGTGGCGGCGCCGTCGCGGTTTGAGATGCGGGCGCCGCGGCGGGTTGGCGACGGGTAGAACATCGTCTGTTCGCCGCGCACACCCCCGGCCCCGCCACCGACGCCCCCGGGCGGGTAGACCGGATCAACCGGCCGGCGCCACGGGCCTTCCCGGCGCACATCATAGCGGCGGAAGGACGAGATCCTGTCGTTCAGGTAGATGTCGCCGAGATTATCCAGCGAGGCATCGATGAACTCGCACGTGCCGCGATAGTCGGCATGTTCGCAGACGAGCCAGGTGCCCCGGTTGACCAGAACCGAGCTGGCCGTGTCGTTGAACCGGTACTGGTTGAGTGTCGCCTCGCCTTCGTCAAAACCGAGGAACGGGCCGCGAAAGTTGCCGTTCGCGAAGAAGGCGATATCATAAGCCATCGGCCCTTTGTCGTATGCCGTTGCCTGCGCCGAGGAGATTTTGCCCGAGAGGCTGATGTCACCGAGATTGCGCACCGTGCGGTCAACATACTCGCAGCGCCCGCGCAGATTCGTGTCCGAACACAGCAGCCACACCCCGCCCCTGACCTCGACGCTGCGGGCCTTGTCGTTGAAGCGGATGGTGTTGAAGTTCAGCGTGTCGCCGGTCAGCTCGACAGGCGTGCCGCGCAGGCCGGTGTCGGAATAAAGCACGATCGCAGCAGGACCTGATACAGGCGGCGGGCGGCGGCGCCCCTCCTCATCGTCGTCTTTCTGCGCGTCGGCACCGGGGACTGCCGCAAGGATCAGCAGGGCAATGGCAAGGACAGACTGGGAGAAGAGATCGCGGGGCATCGGAAAGTCTCCAGGTTGTGGAGAGATTTCTGCCGCGCTGCATCTGAACGGCTTATGCCGGCGCCGTTGGCCAGCATTCATCTGCACGCCAACCAAAACAGCCAGCGCCCCTTCCGGAATGCTGGCTGTCGGCCTTGAGGGCGGGATTACTCGGCTTCAGCCGGCTCGGCAGCGGCAGCGGCCTTCGCGGCGGCCTTGCCGGCGCGCTCCTTGGCGCGTTCCTGGGCTTTCTTGCCGGGCTCGCCCTTGTTCGGGTTGTTGCCATTGGTCCAGACAGCGACCGGTTTGCCGTCGACTTCGACTTTCGAGAGGAAGCGCAGAACGCGGTCGGTCGGCTGGGCGCCTTTCTTGATCCAGTCGGCGGCCTTGACGGCGTCAACCTTCACGCGCTCGGCGGAATCCTTGCCGAGGCGCGGATCATAGGTGCCGATCTTTTCGATGAAGCGGCCATCACGCGGGGCGCGCGCGTCGGCAACAACGATCGAGTAGAAGGGGCGTTTCTTGGACCCGCCGCGGGCGAGCCTGATTTTGAGGGCCATGGGTGTCTCCTGTTTAGTGGCGTCTCTGGGGTTCTTGTCTATTCGGCCTCGTGGCCGCGTATCTGCTCATGATGGCGGATGACTTCCGCCACGATGAAAGTGAGGAATTTCTCGGCAAAGGCCGGGTCGAGACCGGATTCGTGGGCCAGCCGGCGCAGGCGCTGGATCTGCTCGCTCTCGCGCGATTTGTCCGCAGGCGGCATGTTGTGCAGCGCCTTCAGCTTGCCGACCTGCTGGGTCAGCTTGAAGCGTTCGGCCAGCGTGTGGACGAGGATCGAGTCCATATTGTCGATAGACGCACGCAGCTGGTTCAGCTGGAACAGGGCGAGGGTCTGATCAGGGCTGTTCATTTCTTCTTGCTCCCGGGAAGGCCCGGCAGCGTGCCGCCGCCAAGGCCAGGTAATCCGCCTGCGGAGGGTCCGCCCAAACCGGGCAGTCCGCCCGGCATGCCGCCACCACCCATGCCGCCCATCTTGGCGAGGTCAGAGGGCTTGAGGCCCGCGGCCTGCGCGGCGCCGAGCATGTTCTTCATGCCCCCCTTGGTGCGCATCTGCTTCATCATCGTGGCCATCTGCTGATGCATCTTCATCAGCTTGTTGACATCTGAGACGTCCACACCGGCGCCGGCGGCAATCCGCTTGCGGCGCGAGGCGTTCAGCAGAGCAGGCTTTCGCCGTTCGGCGCGCGTCATCGACAGGATGATAGCTTCCTGGCGCTTCAGCACGCGGTCGTCGATGCCCGCCAGCGCTTCCTTGGCTTTGCGCACGCCGGGCATCATGCCCATGATGCCGCTCATGCCGCCCATGCGCTGCATCTGGCGGAGCTGCTCGGCGAGGTCTTCGAGATCGAATTCGCCTTTCTTGAGCTTCGCGGCCATCCGCTCGGCTTTTTCGGCGTCCATCTGCTCAGACGCTTTTTCGACGAGGCTGACGATGTCGCCCTGCCCGAGGATGCGGCCAGCAACGCGCCTGGCATCGAACGTGTCGAGACCATCGAGCTTTTCGCCGACGCCGAGGAACTTGATCGGCAGGCCGGTGACGGCCCGCATGGAAAGCGCCGCGCCGCCGCGTCCGTCGCCGTCCATCCGCGTCAGGACGAGTCCGGTCAGCGGCAGGCGCTCATGGAAGCGGCGGGCTGTCTCGACCGCGTCCTGACCCGTCAGCGCATCGGCGACCAGCAGCACTTCCGACGGATTGGCGATGGCGGCGATTTCGGCCGCTTCGCTCATCATCTGCTCGTCAATCGAGGTGCGCCCGGCGGTGTCTAGGAAGAGGACGTCATAGCCGCCGATCCTGGCAGCCTGTATTGCACGGCGCGCAATGTCGGCGGGCAGCTGGCCCGGAATGATCGGCAGCGAGGTGACCAGCGGGCCGGCCTGCTGCGCGAGGACCGCGAGCTGTTCCATCGCGGCGGGGCGGCGCACGTCGAGCGAGGCGAGCAGGATGCGCTTCTTGCCGCGGTCGGCGAGGCGTTTGGCGATCTTGCCGGTGGTGGTGGTTTTGCCCGAACCCTGAAGGCCGGCCATCATCACGACGGCCGGGGGCACGTCCACGCGAAGGTGCGATTCTTCTTCGTTAGCGCCCAGCATCTCGACGAGGGCGTCATAGACGATCTTGATAACCTGCTGGCCGGGGCGGACCGAGCGGATGACTTCTTCGCCGACAGCGCGCACGCGCACCTTGTCGATGAAGTCCTTGACCACAGGCAGCGCAACGTCCGCTTCGAGCAGCGCGACGCGGATTTCGCGCAGGGCTTCGCCGACGTCCTTTTCAGACAGCGCGCCGCGTCCGGTCAGGCCGTCAAAGATACTGCCAAGGCGTTCGCTCAGCGCGTCGAACATCGCTTTCGTCTCCTCACATCGCGCAATACCAGAAAGCCCCGCTGAGCGAAAATTCGCCGGGCGGGGGGCCCCGCTGGCCTCCGGTCCTCATATAAGGACGTGTGCCGGTCAGGGCGCGCTGATCAGGGTGCGCGAGATATCCGGCGCGTAAAGCACGGGGCTTTCCACAGGTCAAGCAAGGTGGAGCGCCTCGACCCGCGCCTGCAGGCGCGCGATGGCGACCTCCCCGTTCCAGCTGTTCTCAGGCTAGCCGCCATCAGGCGGCGACCGCTCAAGGCTGATCGATCTCACGCTCAAAGCA